>NZ_JVIP01000012.1:0-25821 GCF_001076435.1 Corynebacterium sp. 401_CJEI | reverse complement strand
TACACCGTGGTTGTGCACACCCCAGCCTGCGCGGCAATCTCGGCAACACTATATGAGCCGGCCATAAGCATCTCGTAGATCACGCGATGCTTATGCATCATCGAGACCTTCGGGTAGTGCGATTGGTGCTGGATCTCAATTCCGGCTTGTCGCGCCCACCGCCTGACAGTTGGTGAGGGTATCCCTAACTCACGTCCAACTGCGCTTGCTGATGCCCCGTTGGCGATGTGTTGAAGCGCAATCGGTTTGATGGCACTGTATTTCGTTCGGCGGGTTTGCTTCACTACTTCTCCTGGTCGAAAGTGGTGATGCATTCACCGCCTGAACCTACCAGCCATTTTTCGGGCCATTTTTGACATAAACGCAGTCAGTAACTCGGATCGACCCGCCGTCGCTGACATAAACGCAGCCAGTAACTCGGATCGACCCGCCGACGCTGACATAAACGCAGTCAGTAACTCGCATTGAGGTAAGTATCGAAGGCGCCCACCCGCTGTTGCGCCGGTCAACACGCCGGTCGACACGCTGAGCGGACACACTTTTGCCTATTACCCCACGATTGTCGCGCACTCCGGGCCCCAGAAACACAAAACCCCACGCAGAAATTACTTTCCACGTGGGAGAATCAAGGTTCACAGCATGAACACAGCACGGACCTTGAAAAAGCCAAAAATTCCGCGAGCCAAACTGAACAAAAGCCCAGTTCAACCCGGAAATGGCTACCTTACAGAGGCTTCACGTCCAGAGCCTGCGGGCCCTTCTGGCCCTCACCAATCTCGAACTCGACTGCCTGGTTCTCTTCCAGCGTCTTGAAACCAGTGCCCTGGATCTCGGAGTAGTGAACGAACACGTCGTTGCCACCGTCAGCTGGGGCGATAAACCCGAAGCCCTTCTCCGAGTTGAACCACTTCACAGTACCCTGTGCCATTACAAAACTTCCCAACTTCAGGATTCGATAAAACAAGTATTCGCCACGCACGTCCGGTCACGCACGATGGGGTAAACACGGCCAGAACACCCTTTCCGCCTCGAGCGGGCTTTTGCTGGGTGCCCTTTGGCGGGCGATACACTCAAAAAGTCTGCCACGTTTGGGGCGCGAGCGCCGATTAGCAACAGCTTCTTGCCACCCCCGTAAACCCCGTGCTCGGGATCCGGAGAAACTGGGGTGCTGAGCAGCGGAAAAGTGGCTGGTAGGAAGCGTCGTCAAGCATATGAAGTGCGCGTTTATAGGAAAGGGTGGTGTCGGTGGAGTCGTTTGGGCGGGAGCTGCTGGGGCCGGTTATTCGTGCGCATCCGCGGGCGACAGTGACGCACATTGCGGACCTTCCTGCGCGCGCTGGCGTGACTGCGCCTTGGCCTGAGTGGGTGCCAAGTTGGCTGAGAGAAGTGCTGGTAGATCGCGGAATTGAGAACCTGTGGACTCATCAGGCGATAACCGCGAACCTCGCCCGCGAGGGCGTGCACTGCGTCGTCGCGACGGGCACGGCGTCGGGTAAATCGCTCGGCTACCTGCTGCCCGTGCTCACAGAACTGTCCGCCACCCCCGCGGCCACCGCGCTGTACCTCTCTCCGACCAAGGCGCTGGGCGCCGATCAGCTGGACACTGCACGCGCGATGGCACCGGCGTCGCTGAGTTCGCTGATTTCGCTTTACGACGGCGACACCCCGCAAGATGCCCGGCGCGCCATCCGCGACCATGCCCGTTGGGTGTTTACCAACCCCGATATGCTGCATGTTTCGGTCCTCGGCAACCATGTTCGGTGGACGCGGATGCTGCGCAACCTGCGTTATATCGTCGTCGACGAATGCCATGCCTATCGAGGCGTGTTCGGCGCCAACGTCTCTCAGATTCTGCGTCGCCTCCTGCGGCTATCCCGTGAGTACGGTGCCTCGCCGACCGTGATTTTTGCCTCTGCGACGACCAACGACCCCGCTGACCAGGCTCGTCGCCTCATCGGCGAGCCTGTCGAGGCCATCACCGAAGACGGCGCCCCGGTCGGCGAGCGGACTATCGCCCTGTGGGAACCCGGCCTGCTCCCCGACCTCCAAGGCGAGAACGGCGCCCCCGTGCGCCGCCCCGCCCCGACCGAGGCCGCGGATATCATGGCCGACCTGCTTGTCGAGGGCGCCCGCACCCTGACCTTCACCCGTTCGCGAAGCAGTGCTGAGAAGGTAGCGCTCGGCGTGCGCGAGCGCCTGGAGAAGCGTCGCCGCAGCGATATCGCTGAGCGCATCGAGTCTTACCGGGCCGGCTACCTGGCCGAAGAGCGCCGCGACATCGAGCGCATGCTCGATGACGGCACTCTGCTAGGTGTGGCCACCACCAATGCACTGGAGCTGGGCATTGACGTCGGCGGCCTCGACGCGGTGGTACAGGCCGGTTTCCCGGGCACGGTCGCTTCGTTCTGGCAGCAGGCCGGCCGCGCGGGCCGTCGTGGCCAGGGAGCGCTGGTGGTGTTGGTGGCTCGCGATGACCCCATGGACACGCACTTGGTCCACAACCCGTCCGCGCTGCTGGGCCGACCGGTGGAGAAGACCGTCTTCGATCCCCGCAACCCGCATGTGGTGTGGTCGCACCTCTACTGCGCGGCTGTGGAGAAACCCGTCACCACCAGCCAGCTTCAAGCGTGGGGAACCCTACCCGTAGCCGAGGACATGGTGACAGCAGGCTGGTTGCGCAAGCGCACCTGGGACGGACAAGAGCCCGTCTACTACCCGACCGACCGCGATGAGGGACCGCGCATTGCCACTGCCCACGATGCCGTGAACGTCCGTGGCGGCGATGGCCAGGAAGTAGCTATCGTCGACCAGACCGATGGTCGACTGCTTGGCACCATCGATCTTGGCCGTGCGATGCAGCAGGTCCACGACGGTGCCGTCTACTTGCACCGCGGTGAGTCCTACCTTGTCGACCAGCTGGACTTCGACAGCCTCGTCGCCCTAGTCCACCCCGAGCAGCCACGCTATTCCACCAGCTCGCGCATGGACACCACCATCCGCATCCTCGATGTTGACGATATGCGCCGCTACCAGGGCTTACAGGTCGCCTCGTGCCAGGTCGAGGTCTTTCACCAGGTCACCTCCTATCTTCGTCGCCTGGATACCGGCGAGATTCTCGACAGTGTTGAACTTGACTACCCTCCGCAACGTTTGGTCACGCGCGCCGTGGCCTACACAATGCCCGAGTCCACCCTGCGCTCCTGGGGCGTGGGCTCCGACATCGCGCCGGGGGCTCTTCACGCAGCCGAGCACGCGGCTATCGGCATGCTGCCACTGATTGCCACCTGCGACCGCTGGGACATCGGCGGTGTTTCCACGGTCATGCACGCCGATACCCAGCAGCCCACCGTTTTTGTGTACGACGGGCACCCTGGTGGTGCGGGGTTTGCCGACCGTGGCTACGAGGCCTTCGCTCAGTGGATTCGCGCGACCCGCGATGCCGTCGCCGCCTGCGAGTGCGAATCCGGCTGCCCATCGTGCATCCAGTCGCCCAAGTGCGGCAATGGCAACGATCCGTTGGACAAGGCCGGCGCAATCAAGGTGCTCAGTGGGGTGTCGCGCGCGCTTAACGGCGGCCAGTAGCAGCATCCTTCACCGCTACCGGCCCTGCTCTGGACGTGGCTTTTCTCTCCTTTCGTTGGACGCTGACCTGCACGTCCTCCCCATCAATCTCGCAGGCCACAAGGCGTGCGTGGTTAGCTTTTGCGATTGCCCCCGCAGCTTTGCAGGCGTCGTCGCTCTCTTGCGCAGCCACGGCACCTGCCACCGCGGCCAGATCCGCTGCTACCGCTGCCTGCCGAGCCTGCACCACCCTCACCCCGGCTGTAACTCCAACCAAAGTCAGAACGACGAAAGCGGCGATGAACAGTGCAGCTGCGACTGTGGTGGAACCTTCTTCTTCGCGGAGAAGGCGGGCTGTCACGTTTCTCATGACGATGCCGCTCTTTCCCGCAGTGCGACCGCGCGTGCTTCCAGCGAAAATGGCCCCGCTGAGCGCCGAATGGTCACGCGCACGGTACCGGAGGTTTCCGATATCGCGACCTGCCCATCCGCGTCTGCGCGAAGCTCGGCTACTGTCTCCGCATCGCCCCGCGCCTCAGCCCGTGCGATGGCTCCGGCTGCGTCGGTAAGCCCTAGGTACATTGCGATGGTGACCAGCCCGGACAGAGCCGTGACCATGACCGTGACCAGCGCCGCGAGACCGAAAGCGGTTTCTACCGTCGTTTGGCCTTCGTCGCCGACGCACAGGCGATGAAGCGTAGAGCGGATGCGGCTAGACATCGGTGTTGAGCGCCCTTTCGATGATGTCGGTGAGCGCCTGGGTGATATCGCCGCCGGTCACGACGGTGTAGAGCAGGGCTCCGAAAGCGGCGGCCGCAATAGTTCCGAGAGCATATTCCACGGTTGACATGCCGTTTTCCTCAGTTACCAGTGCGCGCAGACGCTTGTGCAAATACGAGCGCAGCTGGGACTGCGCAGCGGTCAGCGGATTGGTTGAAGAGTTGGTTGGAAGGTTGGTCGGATGGTTGGAGTTTTGAGTGGTCATGAGTGTTTTCCCCTGTGTGGATGTCGAGTGACAGGTCAGTTGTGAGGTGTGATGTGCATTGACGCGCGTTGATGCGCGTTGATGCATGTTTGGATTGCAGCGCGGCAGGCGGCCCGCGCGCGCAAGCGAGTACGCAACCGAGAAAACAACCAGTACCGCATCCGGCGCGTGCCAGCGCGCGGGGCTTGGCGCAGAAGTGCCCACGCTTCATGACGGCATCAGTCCTGCAAACATTTCGTCGGCAAGCCCAGCGATGGTGGGCACCAAACCCAGCACCACAAACGCGGGTAGAAAGCACAACGCCAGCGGCCCGGCAATGAGGACACCAGCCTTTTCGGCGACGGCTTGCGCCGCATCGTGCGCTTGACTGCGGTACGTGGCAGCGGTGTCCTCCAACGCCTGCGCCAGAACGGTGCCGGATTCGGCTGCACGGCGCCCAGCTGTCGCCAGGGGCACGAGCGCGGGTGTGGCAGCAAGGCTTTCCCAAGTGGAGTGCGCGCCCACGGACAACCTGGCGGAGCACTGTCGAAGTGGCTCGGCCAGCTCAGGGTTTGCACCATCGGCAGCTGCTGCCATGGCCTGCGACAACGGCATACCGGAGCTCAAACAAGCGCCAATGATGTCGAGGGCCGCTGCGGCATCGAGCAGCACAGCCGGGCTGATGCGCTCACCGCCAATGACAGTTCGCACACGTTCCCGCACCTGTGCGGCAATCTGCGCCACCCGATTGGTCACCTGTCGACGTAGGCCTCCTCGCACACGAGCATCCGACTCGGCTACCAATTCGGGCAGTCGGCTGCGGACGGGATTGAACGTCGGCAAGCAGAGGTAGACGGCGATGAGAAGTGCGGCGGCAATCATTGTCCGGCCTCCGCACGATCGATGATGGCGACCGCCCATTCGATGCCCGCGCACACCAGCCCGACACCGATGACCAGCACAATTCCTCCGATACCGCGACTGAGGAACTCGAATGGGGAAGCCCCGAACGCTTGCCCCATGACCAAACCGAACACCGGCAGTGAAGCCAAGATGGCGTTCGTCATGCGCGGTCCCGCCAGCGCAGCAGACGTCTGTGAGCGATGCGCCTGACGAGCCTGCAAATCACCCCGCGCGCAGTCCAGCAACCCAGCCAAACTCAGACCGTGCTGCTGCGCCACCGTCCACATACGCCCAATCCGGCGCAGTTGCTCCGAAGATTCTTCGCCCTCCCACGGGTCGGCGAAGTTCGCGCGATGCGCCGCGTGCGCGAGATGATCAGCCAACACAGTCTCATCCTCTGACCTGCGCAATTCCGCTGCTGCCGCGTTGAGCGCTCGTGAAGCCGCCACTCCTGCGCGCAGCTGCGCGGTCAAGGTTTCCAGCGCTACCGCAGCGCTGTCCGCTTCCCGACGTTCACAGCGCCTCTCCCTCACAGCGCGCACTACTGCCCCTGCGGTGCGGCCCAGCAACAGCCCGGCTATGACACCTGGAATCCCGGCGAGCCACAGCAACACGAGTGCTGGGCCTGCAACGATGAGGATTGATAGTCCTGTAGTTCGATTCGCACTGCCAGTGCTTGCTGCACTCGACCCCGTGGAACCAGCACCAAGTCCAACCATGCGCTGCAACCACTTCAGCCCGCTGGACACCTCGCGGGCACGGCCTGCCAGTGCTCGCGAGCGCACCGCCGCCGAGCTGTCCGGCCAGATAGCGACTACTGCAGCCACGCCCCCAATGAGCATCGCCACGCTAAACCCTTCCCCCATAGCTGTTAATCTCCCCGTCTAATCCCCTGACTTTTCCTCTAGTCATTCCATCGGGTATTCCACCGGTTATTCCCCGCCGACCAGCAACTTCTGCAACGCTTCCCAACCCGGCCCAGGCCCATCCCGAGCAGTCCAGACCTCCACCACCTCCGGTGGGTTACCGCGTAGCAGCCCGATCTGTGCCAGCCTGCGAACATCAGCGCGTTCGACCACCAACACCACCTGCACCGCCGAGACCAACTGCGCATGCAGCCCGGCGCGACCAAGGCCACCGATCAGCCCCAGGGCCTCAAAGCGCGCGACGACATCCCCAATCCGGTTGGCGTGGATTGTCCCCGCCCCACCGCGATGCCCCGTATTCAACGCTGCCAGCAGATCCACCACTTCGGCGCCGCGAATCTCACCGACGACAATGCGATCGGGACGCATGCGCAACGCCTGCTTCAGCAACTCCTGCTGTCCAATCGCGCCGGCGCCCTCCAGGTTGGCGGCCCTGGTCACCAGCTTCACCACATGCGGATGCTGAGGCTGCAGCTCCGGAGTGTCCTCGATACACACAATGCGCTGGTCAGGATTAACTTCTGAGAGCATCGCCGCCAATAGCGTGGTCTTTCCCGCACCCGTGCCACCGGCGACAATAAACGACAGCTGTCTCGCCACGATTCCCCGCAACACCGGCAGAATTTCCGGTGGAAATAGCCCGACATCGCATAGCTCCGCAAGTCCGCGACGAGCCGGACGCAGCACCCGCAGGCTAATCTGAGTGCCGGTCGCCGACGGTGGGGAAAGCACCGCATGAACTCGCACACCACAGCCGCCGACACCACCAGGAATATGGCCGTCGGCCCAGGGTTGCGCGTCGTCAAGCCTTCGTCCACACCGCGACGCGAGCCGCACCGCATACGCGCGCACCTCGCCCTCGTCCGCGAAGGAAATCTCGGCCCGCTCCAGTCCGTTGCCAGCGTCGACCCAGACCTCGCCCGGCGCGGTGACCAGCACATCGCTGACACCAGGGCGTCGCAACAGCGCATCCAACACACCCGCGCCCACTGTTTCCTCGCGAATCGTGCGTAGAATCTCCAGCACCTTCACATCGGAGACAACCCCCGAGGTCTCTGCGCGAATGATGTCGGCGACCTCGCTATGCGATGCCACCCCAGGCCGCTCCGCAAGCGCCGCCCGCACCGCTGCCAACAGCCTGACGTCATCCATCGCCACCACCGCCGACAAGGGCAAACATCGCTTCCAATCCCCGCGTCAGCTTGCCGACGGCCCCAGCGAGCCCGCCCACATCTATCTCGTGAGCTACTTTCTTGCAGTACTCAATCTCACCAACAATGGGCAGGTCGAGAGCGTATTCCACCTCTTCGACACTGATATCGCGGTGCTGCTGGTACCGAACTGCAAGATTTGGGGTGAACCCCGCCTGTGCACAGATGCTCGCCAAAGGGCCAGCGGCTGCGATAGCTCGAACGGAGGTGGGCAGGACTATGACGGTGTCATCGGCAAGCGCGCCGAGAGTGGTGACGTACTCCACCTGCTTCGGGCAGTCCACGATGACCGTAATTCCGGCATGAATAAGGCAACTAATGGTGCTGGCAATGTGCCGGACATCGTCGGGCCTGTCGGTTCTGCCGGACCTGTCGGCGCTGTCGAATTTGTTGTTCGCCGTAGCGTAGTTGTAAGCCGTCTCGGGCGTGCGACTGCGAGTCCACGTCAACACTTTCAGCGCGGGCGATCGCGGGCAGGATGGCAGTGCTTCGTAGAGTGCCGCCCCGTCGAGACGGCCATCAGCAGCCGAGAAATCTTGCCACCTCAATCCCGGTTCCGTTTCCATCCCGAGCACCAGATCAATGCCTCCCGCCAGCGCGTCCGCATCCACCAAGCAGATGGGCCTTTCGCGGGAAAGAACCAATGCACTCGCTGCCGCCGCGATGGAAGCACCGGCACCGCCGACCGCAGGAACCAACATCAGGCACGTTGCCGAGGAATCGGTTGTAATTGCCGGCACGTTCGGTACGGGTTCTGTACCTGGCGCTGTAATCACGTCGGTGCTTGCAGGTGACGCTGGGTTCTGATGGTGGTTCAGGAGGCTCGAGCCGTTTTGGTGATCGGTGGGATTCGGAGCATCCGGGCGTACGTCGCCACGACCGAGCAGTTCGACAATATCGACGTTATCCGCGGGCAAACTGGCGCTGTAAACAGGCGCTAAAACCTTCGCTACCTGCACATCTTCCGCCTCAGTATCACTGCGGACCAGGAAGATCGCTCCCTCACTATGAGGCCGTCCGGTCAATCTTCGGGCTGCCGGTGCATCGACGAACACCGCTGGTGCCCGACGCCACAGGGCCGATGACACTCCCGCTCCTGTCGATACTGACGATGGGGCTAACGCTGTGGCTGATGCTGGCGGCGAAGCAAATGTTTGTGCGGCCACTGGCGCTGCAGCCACAGGTGGCACGGTCTCCTGCACACAGTCACGACCGGTAGCAGCGACTATGAGCGCAACCTCTTCACGCAGCGCCTCATCATCGACGGCGTTGACTACTGGATTTGTTGGAGCCTCAGTTCGATGAGCCATGGACAGTTTCTTGATTGCCATGGCCATAGCGTGCACTACAGGGCGGATTCAATGACGCCCGCAAGGGGCCAAAACCTCGCTGTCTGTGGATAATTTTCAGACTGTGGATAACTGCAGAACGCCACGTCGCCTTTGCCTTATGCTACTGCGCGACCTGGCTACTGCGCGGCCTGACCAATGCAAGTTAGTGACTACGTTTATGTCAGGTGGCGTTGGGTCGATGCGAGTTAGTGACTGTGTTTATGACAAAAATGGCACGAAAAATGACTTGAAAGTGTCATAAACTCATACAGTTTCACATTTGCAGCCCGCAATTTTTACTACATACCCCTCAACATTGGGCCAAAAAGGGGCGACGCCCCGCGCCGGGGGGGGGATTGGCGCGAGGCGTCTTTAACCGGCTCGGGGGGGGGATTGAGCCGGGGCGGCCTCGCAGTCTGTTTCTAAAAAGAACAAGAAGGGGCCAGCCACGTCCAAGTATTACATATCCCGAGGAATCTGCAAATACCTTACAAAGGATTTAATGCCCATTATGTTCGATGTCACGTTTCCTCGATTAATCGCGCCCAGGAAATGCCGCGCCCCAATCGCCGCCAAGCCCCCCCCCACGACCGCCACCGGCCCAATCGCCCCAATCCCCCACCCAGCAGTTAAACACTCATAATGCTCTCCCCGTGCCCGACATCCATGGGTAAGCTCGGAGTCTATGAACACCGGCGAGAACAAGGCTTCAACAACGCCGCAGCCGCGCGCTTCTACGGACACGAGCAGCTCTAAAGATGCCCAAATCGCTGCAGGCCTCCACGCCACCGCTGACTCTCGCGTCGCTGCGTTCTTTGACCTGGATAAAACCATTATTGCCAAGAGCTCGGCATATGCGTTCAACAAGCAATTCCTCGAGCGCGGCATCATTTCGCCGACAGACATGCTGCAAATGGCGCTCAGCCATGCCCTATATATGTCGCAGGGGCACGATGAGGCGCAAATGGAGGCCACCCGCCAGCAGTTTTCCGCCCTTATCGCTGGTCACAGCGCCAGGGAGCTGCGCCAGGTCGCCATCGAAACCCTAGAGCAGAACATCACGCCGTACATCTACGCCGAGGCATTGGAGCTCATTCGTGAACACCGCGCACAGGGGCATCAGGTGTTCATTATCTCGGCATCGGCTCGGCAGATTGTTGAGCCCATTGCGCAGGCGCTCGGTGTCTACAACGTGGTGGCCACCGAGCTGGAGGTCCGCGATGGGCTCTTCACGGGTGAAACGGAGTTCTTCTGCCGAGGCGAAAACAAGGCCGTGCAGATGCGTCGGATAGCGGAAAAGCGCCAGTTCGACCTGGCCGAATGCTTTGCGTACTCGGATTCCATCACTGATGAGCCCATGCTGTCTGCAGTCGGCCATCCCGTTGTGGTCAATCCCGATCGCGCCCTGCGCAAGATTGCGACGGAACGTGAGTGGCCTGTGCGCCAATTCCGGAATCCCGTCCCGCTGTTTCGCGCGCCGTCGAAACGCAATGCTGCAATTCTTGCCGGCGTCACACTGGCGCTTGGCGCGGGTGCGACGCTGTTGGCACTGCGCAACAACGACGACGAGTCAAAGGCCGACTAACCCACCATCCGGCAGCCGGCCCGCCTACACCGCTTCGGCGATACCGCGCGCTTCCACGGCACCGGCCTTCAGCCCCTCCAGGTGCAGGAGAATCCACGCACGCAGGCCATCGGCGCTTCCCGACGCAAACCCCTCTGCGGCCTCGACATACTCCTGGCGGTGGCGAGTCCAGTAGACCTCGGGCACGGCCAAGCCACGCGGATCCAGGCCGGTTGCGACAGTTGTCAGTCGCGAGGCGGCGCGGGCGATGATGCCGTTGTGATACTCGAAGGGGCGCAGAGTCAGCAGCTCACCGTGCACAATCGCCGAGAGCACACCAGCATGAATCTGGCTGCGGCCAGTGATGAAGTCACCGAGCACGTGCAGACGCTGCTCCTTCATCGCAGACGAGAGCTTGTCGTCACCGACCGGACGGCCGGCCTTCATCCGCGCCTCGGAACCGTCTTCAGTTTCACCTGCGGGCGATGCGTTCAACGCAAACTTGGCCAGCACCTGCTGCGGAGCGCGCTGCCACACGCGGGTGGTCTCACCAATTGACTCCGGGGAAATGGTGTCGGCAACCCGCAGGGCTGCTGCGAGTACGGGGTCGGTGATGTTGCCGTCGTCGGGAAGCGATGGCTCGCCGCCTTCTAGCCACGCCGATGCCCGAGCGCCACGCAGGACCGACTCGGAGCCGGTGACGTTGTGCTTGCGCAGGTTAGCCTTGTGCCTATGGACGGCCTGGATGGCCTTGGCCGCGACATCAGCCGCGTGTGCAACGCCGTCGAGCTGCCACAGGGGCGCGAGGGGGTCCTTGGGGTCAAGCTGCGGAATAGCAGCGGCGGGAGCACTGTCAGCGCCACCGGCACCCGATTCAGATGCCTTCGCCTGCGCTGCCTCACGCTCTGCGCGCTTCTTCGCCGACACGGAGGACACACCCAGGCTCATGCCAGCTAGGCCACCCTTTCCGACACCGGCGCCAACTCCATCGGCTCCACGCACGTTCTCAGGCTGATTGTTCATATCCCACACCCTAATTCTTCACCGCTAAGTAAGTGACAAACTTATATAGAAATGGTCAAAGATGAGAAAAACTTCAACGAGTTCTTGGCTTTTTCGCCCTTATGGCGCGCCCTACCCACAATCAGAGGTAGTATGGCAGTTTGTAACTGCAGTTTTAAAGTTTCAAACCATCTTTTCCAACCATCTGCGTAGGAGGAAGTACACGTGAGCAACGACGATACGAAGGGTCTCTTTACCGACGGCACCGAACCGCGTGTTACCGCTATCCCGCTGAGTGATGTGGATAGCAACGCATCGGGTGATGCTAGCGTCGGCCAGCTCGTGTCTAATGCTTCTTCGCAGATTTCCGCTCTGGTTCGCTCTGAGATTGAGCTGGCCAAGGCCGAAATTGCTGGCGAGGCTAAGAAGGGCGCAGTTGGCGGTGGCTTCTTCGCGGTTGCCGGCGTCGTCGCGCTGTACTCCTCGTTCTTCTTTTTCTTCTTCCTCGGCTGGCTGCTGGATGTTTGGCTGCCAACCTGGGCTGCATTCCTCATCGTTTTCGTTCTGATGCTGGTCATCGCCGGTGTGGCAGCACTGCTGGGCCTGAAGAAGGTCAAGTCGATCCGCAAGCCGGAGAAGACCATCGAGTCGATGCAGGAGCTGAAGGGGGTCGTGCCGTCGGGGTCGGCGAAGAAGTCTTCGCAGTCGAACGGTATGTACACCTAAAGGCTTGAAAGAAATTGGGCGGGACTTTGTTGGTCTCGCCCTTTTGTCTTATTCAGTCCCGGTTTAAGCCCTTCGGATAAGGTATTTTCCCCTCATGACCTCCCTCCGCGATTCTCTCACTGGCCCCTGGCGTCATCGTCTCATTCACGTCCGCGGCCAGCGCCTACACATCGCCGAGTGCGGCCGCCCCTCCGATCCGCTCGTGTTGTTTATTCACGGCTCGACTGGCGGTTGGTTTGAATGGCGCGAGGTTTTGCCGCTGCTTAACGACGACTCGGGCGATCCCCTCCCCGTGCACGCTGTGGCTATTTCTATGCGTGGCTACGGTCAGTCCGACCGAACACCGCAAGGCTACGATCCGTTTGAGGCGGCCCAGGACATCGCCTCATCGATTCGCTCGTTGGGGCATTCGACCGCGCTGCTGGTCTGTCAGGGGTTCGGCACCTGGGTGGCGTGGACGTTGGCTTCGCGGCAGCCCAATCTTGTCTCCGGAATTATTGGTTGTGGTGCTGCACATCCGAAAGTGTGGCTGAACCAGTTGAAGAGCCCGCGGTCGGAGGACTTCCGCAGTAGCCTGGCTCCTCTGCTGCGCCGTTCGTGGTGGGACTCGCGGCCACGGGTACCGCAGTTGCGTCGCAATAAGTTCAGCACGCAGGCGGCTGAGGCTCGCCAGCAGCGGCTCATTGAGCGCATCGTGCGCGAGTCCATGTCCACCGCCGGGGAGGGGTTCGCCGAGACCCCCGCGGGGAAACAGACCGCGGAACTCATGACCGATAGCCTGGCCAGTGGTGCACTCCGTCCTGCACTGGCTCACATGAATTGGTGGACGCGGCCGGCTCCGGCCGCTTTCCGCAAGTGGTTGAGTGCGATGGAGGGCCCGTCGAAAAGCGATGAGCACACGGTGCTGCTCGTCGGCGAGCAGGACACTCGTACCCCACGTGCGCTAGTGGAGCTCAGCTCGAGTCACGTGCGCGTTGTGCCGGATTGTGGGCACTTCCTGCCGGCAGAGAAACCTCAGGCTGTGGTGCAGGCAATCAGGGATCACTTGGACTGGTTGCCGGAGGGGTCTTAGGCTTCGGCTCGGCTGAAGCTAGCCGGAACTCTCCTGCGGTTGCGGCTGGGGCTGACCTGTCCACAGACACACAACTTTCCGCTTACCCCGCCACGCACTGCTGCGTGCCGATGGCCCCGTAGTTATTCATCGCCTCATCGATGTGTGGCTGGACCTCGGCGTGCGTCAGCGCGTAACCAGTCTGGTCATTGTTCACACCGGCACCGAAGACCAAGCCCAGGATCTGGCCCTGCGGCGTAATCAGTGGGCCGCCCGAGTTGCCGTGGCGCACATCCGCCTTCAGAACATAGGACTGGCGCTCGTGTCGAGTCGACGAATAAATATCCGGGCCTCGAATAATGATGTTCTCCGTCACGCGCGCAGGTGTGGCCTTAAAGGGGCCGGACTCGGGAAAGCCCAGCACTACCGCGTCATCGCCCGGACGAGCTTCCTGATCCGCCCACTGCATGGGCTCCAGGGGCAGGTCGGTGGTTCTGAGCAGGGCGACGTCGTCAAGCGGATCGTAGTGCACGACGTTCGCGTCAGCCATGCCGACCACGGTTTCCAGCCGAACAGTGGTGGCGCCGGCGACCACATGCGCATTGGTCAGAATCAGATCCGGCGCAATGACAAAGCCAGTACCCTGCAGCAAACGTTCGCACTGCGGGGCCTCGCCCAAGACGCGGACGATGGACGGTCGAATACTGTCGACGACACCTTGTGAAATCACATTGGGGTCGGCGGGTTCATCGGGGACGTTCTGCTTGTAGCCGAATGGCGGAGCGATGGCGGGCATTCCATCATCGCGAAGCTGACGGAGGATGCCACTGAAGCCGTCGCTCCATTCGTCGGGCGCGACCTGGTCAATGAGGTTCATGCCCTTGGACTCACGTACCCAGTCGGCGAACTGCCCGGGCACGGCGGTGGCCAGGGGTACGGCGATCATCCATGTCACTACCAGCGCAGTCACGGACTGCACGATGGCACCGAGGCTCGAATCCAGGCCGACGGCCAACGGCGAGCGAATGGTATTCCGCAGCGACTGCCCTGCCACTGTTCCCACCGCATGACCAATCAACGCCAACAGAATCACCGTGCCGAGGCCCAGAAGAACCTTTCCCGACTGGTTCTCGACCTGCGCCATAGCTAGCGGCGCCAAGGGCACACCAATAACCAAGCCCAGGACAACGCCCAAAATGGCCATAATCGACGAGACGGCGCCCTGCTGCCAGCCGACGATAAGCGCGAAAATGAAAATCGCAAGCAGCGCAACGTCAAACACAGCGATTGCGGGCATCATCGTCGGCCTCTCTTCAGTACGGACAGTTTTTCACCATTAGCGGAACGCGCGAGCACTGGCAAAAGTTTCTGGACGTTGGTGTCGTCCCACGGTTCCGACCAGCCGGCCACATCCAGCAAGTAGGACAGCACGCCGCCGGTAAAGCCCCAAACGATGAAGTCACCGACCTTAAATGCCGGCCCTGTCCAGCCGTGATAGCCCAGCATCATGCGGTTGTCCGGATTTGTCAGATGGCTAATTGGCACATTGAGCACCGATTCCGTCTCTGCAGGGTCGACCACACGCAGCGGATGCGGTGCATGCCAATACGCCAACACCGGATTCACCGCGAAGCCAGTCCGCGAAATGTCAATCGAGTCCAGCACCCGCACCGGCGTCACCGTCTCTCGGTTCAGGCCGGTTTCTTCCTCGGCTTCACGCAGCGCAGTATCAATTTCATCCACGTCCTCGGGATCGACACGACCGCCCGGAAAAGCCATCTGGCCTGCATGCTTACGCAGGGTTGTCGCCCTGTGCGTAAGTACCACGCTGGCATCCTCCGGCCGTTGGTGCGCCTCCGCATCACCGCTGATCAGCACCAACACCGCCGACCGCGCCGGATTCCGCAACGGTTTCTCCTGCGTCGAGGAGTCTCGCCGCAACTTCGCAAACGCACGCTTCACGCTTGACGACGAAGCGGAGCGACCGGCCACCTGCTGCTCCGAGTGGCCTGTTGTGGCGTGGCTGGCGCTGCTGGCGTGACCTGCCGCGTCGTGATCAGCGCTGACCAGGTGCGGCGGCAAACTATTGGTCAACCACTTCGGCAGATACAGCCCCGAGCTTGCGTCACGATTCCACGACTGTCCCTGAGTCACTTCAATGCACCTCGCACGAGATCCGTAATCTGCTGCGCATCGGTGAATTCACCAGGATGAATGGTCGCCACCGTGCCATCTGCCTTAAACACCACGGTGATGGGCACAACTCGCGGTAGATTCAACGCTGGTCCGACCACGTCGACCGTGTCCGAGTAGGTCGGTAGCTTCACTCCGATTTCCTGCAGGAAGGCCTGGCCACGCCCCGCCTCGCGAGCCGCATGCACCGTCGCCACCTGCACGTCCGGATTGTCCTTGGCCCATTGCTCAATAAGCGGTAGCTCTTGGCGACACGGCGCACAGTTCCACGCCCAGACATTAAGCACCGTCGGCTTGCCCTCGACGACCTGCCCCATGTCCACCAGTTCCACTTGCCCAGCCTCGTTGTCCTGGCTTGCCGAGTCTCCCGACTCCGCCAACAGCGGCAAGCGCACACCGGTCAGTGAGCCACTACCCGCTACCGCCGCGATCTCATCCTTTGACATCGCTGGCGCTGCCGGTGCACCATCCACTTCACCATCACTGCCAGCGCCATCCGCACCGACACTCACACCAGATCCGGTCCCACCACCGTCGGCCTCGTCATTGCCACCAGTGGTATTCACAATCGCGAAAATCACCAGACCCACAATGCTAATTCCCGCGATGAGCAGCGTAATCAGCGATGCCGAACGGTTAACGTCCGCCTGCCGATCCTCATAGTGGCCACCATTGTGACTATGACCGCCCTGCTCATTCACGAAAAGTGCTCCTCGACTAGTCCTGTGTCGCTGTGGTGATGCGCGCGCTATCCCCGTCGTCAAGCGCGGAAAGTTCCTCCCCACTGTAGCCGTCATTAAGACCGGCCAGGTAGAGAAGCCATTCCCTGTCGTCTGACTTAATCAACTTCTCCGCAGTCTCCGGCTCCGCCGGACCCTCGACGCCATACGACGGGCAATCCGCCGCCAAGAAGCACGCCCCGCACGCCGCCCGGCGCGAATGGCACACCCGGCGACCGTGGAAAATCAGCCGGTGCGAAAACCACGTCCACTCCGCGCGCGGTAGCACCTCCATCATCTCGTGCTCAACGCGCACCGGATCTTCCTGCTCTGTGAGACCCATGCGCCGCACCAGACGCCCAAAATGCGTATCGACCGTCAAACCCGGCACCCCAAAAGCATTCCCCAGCACCACGTTTGCCGTCTTTCGCCCCACGCCCGGCAGCTTCACAAGCTCCTCCAACGTGCCCGGCACCTCGCCGCCGTGCTGCTCCATCACCCCCTGCGCAAAACCGATGATGTTCGCAGCCTTATTCCTGTAGAAACCCGTCGGCCGAACGAGCTCCTCGACCTCTTCCTGGTTCGCAACCGCCAAATCGGCTGGGCTGGGGTACCTAGCGAACAGCGCCGGCGTGGTCATATTCACCCGCACGTCCGTACACTGCGCCGACAGAATCGTCGCCACCGCAAGCTCATACGGATTACGAAAGTCCAGTTCACAGTGCGCATTCGGGTACGCCACCGCCAGCGTGCGGTTAATCCGCCGCGCACGCCGCACCATGCCCAGGCGCGTCTCCTTCCCCCGCGCCGCCGGATGCGCCCCCACCGCCCGACGCTTCTTCGACGTCAGGGATCCCTGCGGGTGCGTGGGTTGGGGTTTGCTCGTCGCCTGGTGCTTGCTTATCTGGTGCTTGCTTATCGACGATGCCTTGCCGGTCGTATCCATGGTCGTAGTGTATCGGCTACCCCGGATTGCAATTCGCGTGCGCACCTTTCGCGGGCCGAATCCTTCGATTCGTCCGGGATGCGGATGGAACCGGTAGCAGCTCGGGCATATTCGGTCAAAAACCAAAGAAGTCATGCCCCACCACATCTTGGAACACCGTTAGCGAATTATTAGTTATAAATACACAGTTCAGCGGCTTTTCACCAGAATTCCCCACAGGCGCAGTGGCTCTTTTGCTACAGTGGTGCTTATCACATCTTGGTGACGGCGTAGTTTTGGGATGCATCTGTAGAGGCGATTTGTCGTGAAATTCGCCCAGGGATGAACCTGCCTTGAAAGCTGGCAGCGGCGTTACCGGGAAAGACCGAAAGTAGTGGGACTAGTGGGACGGGGTAGTTTCTCTTCCTGTTTGGCCACTGCAATCTGTAGTCGAGTGCTAATTTGGCGGCTGCTGGCCTGTATTTACGGTGGTTAGTGGCCAAAGACAGGAGAATTTTACCGTGGATGACGTCAAGGAGATTCTCTCCCGGGCCGGTGTATTTCAGGGAGTCAACCAGGAGGCTGTGCAGGCCTTGCTCGGCGAGCTCGAGACGGTTCGCTTCCCGCGTGGAACCACCATCTTCAATGAGGGTGAGCCGGGCGATCGGCTCTACATCATTATTGATGGCAAGGTGAAGCTGGCTCGTCGCTCAGCCGACGGTCGTGAAAACCTGTTGACCATCATGGGCCCGTCCGACATGTTCGGCGAGCTCTCCATCTTCGACCCGGGCCCGCGCACCTCTTCGGCGGTCTGCGTCACCGAAGTTTCCGCCGCGTCCATGAGTGCCGATCAGCTGCAGGAATGGGTTGGTTCACACCCTGATGTTCCAGCTCAGCTGCTGCGCATGCTGGCCCGCCGTCTGCGCCGCACCAACAATTCACTGGCTGACCTCATTTTCACCGACGTCCCAGGTCGCGTTGCTAAGTCCCTGCTTCAGCTGGCCAATCGCTTCGGTGTTCAGGAAGGTTCTGCTCTCCGCGTGAACCACGACCTGACTCAGGAGGAAATCGCACAGCTCGTCGGCGCCTCCCGGGAAACCGTGAACAAGGCTCTGGCAGAGTTCGCCCACCGCGGCTGGATTCGCCTTGAGGGCAAGTCCGTGCTCATCTCCGATACGGAGCGTTTGGCTCGACGCGCACGTTAGCTTGTTGCGCACGTTAGCTTGTGGCGCACGTTAGCTTGTGGCGCTTGCGGCGCTGCCCAAACGACTCACATCCCGCAGCCTCTGCTTTTGGATCCTCGGTTCCCGTAGGAGCACATGAAACGCATGAGGCTCGCGGGATTTTTGTTGTCTTCCCCCGCTGGCCTGGCATGCTGACCTGGTATGCCGGCCTGCCATGCCGGCCAAGTTTGGCGCACTTATCGACGCTTTTCTGCCACTTATCGATGCTTTCCCGGCACCTATCGATGCACCATTCACCGATTTCTCCTTGCATCAATCACTTATCGATGCGCTGTTCACTTGTGCGCGCGCTATAGCTCATCGACAAGTGGATACCTCATCGATAAGTGATTGAGCTGGCCCCGACGAGGCCAACCCACCCAACCGGCACTAGCCCACCCCAACCAGCACTACCCCAAACAAAAAGCGCGCAACCCGCAAAACTGCAGGTCACACGCTCTTTTCATGCGGTGAGTCAAGCTCAGCTTCACTCAAGCTCGGCTTCAGCCAAGCCTCAATTAAGCCCAGCCCAGACCAGCCCAGCAACTGGCCAAAGCCCAAGCCGAAGCCAAAACCCAAGCCAAAGCCCAGCAACTACTCCCCGTGATCGCGCAGGTAGCGCAGGGTCACACGAGTCGACTGCTCAGCAGCATGACGCAGCACCGGATCGACATCGGTGTAAATCTCATCCACAATCTGGTCGACCGTAGCTTCGTCGCCCAGCTTGGCAACGGCATCCTTCACCTGCTGAAGGCGCAGCTTACGACGCTCAATGTACTTCTGCGTCATCACAGTGATGTCCGGCAGGTCAGCACCATGCCCAGGCAGCAGACGAACACCCTTGCCGCGCGAATCCAGCATTTTCAGGGTTTCCATGTACTTACCCAGGTCGCCGTCGGTCTCCGAGATCATAGTGGTGTGGCGGCCAGCAATCGTGTCACCGGTAACGATGCCTTCAACATCGTCCTCGCCATCACCAGTGTGAATGAAGAAGCAGACGGAATCAGCGGTATGACCAGGGGTTGCCACGACCTCAATCTGCGGAGTCACTCCGTCGAGGACGATACGTTCGCCGTCGACAAGCGGATCCTGACCTCCCGCGCAGTACTGAGACTCCAGCTCACGAATCGGCGCGCCGGTGAGCTGGCGGAAACGTGCGGCGCCATCAGCATGGTCGCCATGACGGTGCGTCAGCAGAATCAACGCAACGTCGCCGGCATAACGCTGCAGGACGTTCAGGTGTCCCTCGTCCTCCGGACCCGGATCGATGACAATGCTGCGGCTATCCCCCTCAGCCTTAATAACGTAGGAGTTCGTACCCTCCAGCGAAGAGTAGCTGGGGTTCGGGCACAGAACGACGCCCACAGACTGAGAAATCTGACGCAGTTGGCTATACGCAGGATGCTCCATGTCCTCTATCCTACGTGGTTGCGCAATCCGGGGAGCGCGCCACGTCGTCCAATTCGGCTCATTTGGGTGTAAGCACGCTTTACGACGACCCGGAGAACGCAGCATCCCCGCTGGTCACGGCAGCAAACACAGCAGCTACTGGGCTACTTCAACGATGATCTCGACTTCCACGGGAGCGTCCAGCGGAAGCTGATTCACACCCACTGCCGAGCGAGCGTGCTGGCCGCGTTCGCCAAAGACGTCGCCGAAGAGTTCCGAGGCTCCATTGATAACGCCCGGTTGACCAGTGAATCCGGCGGCGGAGTTGACGAAGCCGACGACCTTCACGATGCGGGTGACGTTGTCCAGGCCAACCTCAGCATCGACTGCGGCCAAAGCGTTGAGGGCGCAGGTGCGGGCTGCCTCCTTGGCCTCCTCAGCAGTGACTTCTGAGCCGACGTGGCCGACGTGGGTGAGCTCGCCGTTAACGAATGGGAGCTGACCGGAGGTGAAAACAAGGTTGCCCGTGCGCGTTGCGGGTACGTAGGCCGCAACTGGCGCGGCAACTGCAGGCAGGGTAAGCCCCAGGCCCTCGAGGGCCTGGGAAGGAGTGCGAGATTCAGAGTTGCTCATTTAAGTTAAGCCTTTCCACGGCGACTGGGGGCCGGGCGAATAAAGCCGGCCAAAGAAAGATGGCAGCCAACCGTGAGTCAGCTGCCAATCGAAAGCACAACCGCCGTTGTTAGTTAGGTGCTAGACACCGAGGTAATTAGTCAGCCTTCGGGCGCTTGAAGTAACCGACGTGGTTTTCGCCGGTCGGGCCGGGGAGAACAGTGACGAGTTCCCAGCCGTCCTCACCAAAGTTGTCCAGGATGGCCTTGGTGTTGTGAATGAGCAGCGGTGCGGTGAAGTATTCCCATTTAGTAGTCATGGAAGCTACTTTATCTGTCCCCCAGCCTCGCGCGCTGGGGGTTTAGTTTTACTTCGGTCTAAGTTCGGTTTTTACTTAGCCAGCTTTGCCTTGCGCTGAGCTGCGTACTGCTCAGCGTAGAAGTCGGCCCACGAAGTAATTTCCGGGTGCTCGCGCAGCATTGCGCGGCGCTGACGCTCGGTCAGGCCACCCCAGACGCCGAACTCGACGCGGTTATCCAGAGCGTCGGCACGGCACTGCAGAACCACTGGACAGTGGCGGCAGATAACTGCGGCTTCGCGCTGTGCGGCGCCGCGAACGAACAACTTATCCGGGTCAATATCGCGGCACTTAGCGCGCGGGACCCACTCCTGACGATCGCGGAAGCTCTCTACACCGAGCTCGTAGTCTGGCGTAGTAGCAGTGCGGTTGCGATCGGGAATCGTGGCGGTCATTGTAGCCTCCTCGTGCCTGCGATTTTCGTTATTTCGAAATAGTTTCAACTAAATAGTGCTGAAATTTTGTTGTAAGTCTATTCACACCAACCAAATAATGTCGATTGGGTCACACTGGGAGGGTGGGCGTGGCGCAGCTCTAAATACAACGATGCAGGTGGGGCAACTTTTTCCAACAAAAGCACGGGGGTGATTTACGTCACTATGAAAATCTTTTTCCAGAAACCACCACACGATGAGTTGCCCGGTATTGTAAGGGCGCTCGTAGCACTCCTCCCCCGCTCGCCAGGCGTTTTTCTGGGCTCGCCGGGCATGTCTCTAGGCGGATTTTCGAAAACTCACTTCGGCTCAATCCGCCCTACCTTGTAGTGTGATTGCTGTGAATAAAGGTTCGACGCTGTTCAAGCTCTCCGTTGCCACTGTGTTGGCTGCGTTGATTGTGGCCAGCGCCCTCTTTCCTCTTGTGGGCGGCTCGGCCTACCTCGTCGCGCGCACGGCTGATGAATTCGCGTCGGCGTCGCGGTCGGTGATTTCTAAGGACGCACCGGGGGTCACCACTATTACGGATCGTAATGATCAGCCAATTGCGTGGCTCTATGATCAGCGGCGGTTTAATGTGCCGTCGGAACGTATCTCGCCAGCTATGAAGGATGCGCTGGTCAGCGTGGAAGATAGGCGCTTTTATGAGCACTCTGGTGTGGACTGGAAGGGTACTGCTCGTGCGGCGGTAAAGAACTTCATGTCCCAGTCGGTGCAGGAAGGCGCCTCCACAATTGAGCAGCAGTTGATTAAGAACCACACGCTGCTGGTGGACGCAGAGTCGGAGTCGGAGCGCCGCGCTGCTACTGCCACGGATTATGGTCGCAAGATCCGCGAGATTCGCATCGCGTTGGATCTGGAAGATGAGCTGACGAAAGACGAGATTCTGACTAAGTACCTGAACTTGGTCCCCTTCGGCAATGGCGCGTTCGGCGTGGAAGCTGCAGCTCAGACATACTTTGGCATTCCCGCGTCCGATCTGAATGTCCCGCAGGCCGCTCTGCTCGCGGGCATGGTTCAGCAGTCCTCCGGGCTCGATCCGTATACAAATCCGGAAGGTGCGCATGCACGGCGTAACGACGTGCTTGCGGCCATGGAATCCACGGGGGCAATTGGCCCGCAGGAGGCTCAGGACGCCAAGGCAGCTGATCTCGGCATCCTTCCGGAGCCTCAGCGCCTGCCGCAGGGCTGTATCGCGGCGGGCGATCGGGGTTTCTTCTGTGATTATGTGGTCTCCTACTTGGAGAACCACGGTATTGAGACCGAGAAGCTCAAGCGCGGTGGCTTCCATGTGAAGACCACACTGGACCCGCGTGTGCAGGACAGCGTGCAGGAGTCTCTGCGTCAGCAGGCGTCACCGACTGCGGATGGCGCAGCCGAGGTTATGAGTTTGCTTGAGCCTGGGGATGACTCCAGGAAGTTGCTCGCGATGGCGTCGTCACGCGTATACGGCCTCGATGCGGAACAAATGCAGACCGTGCAGCCTCAGCCATTTACGCCGGTGGGCAATGGCGCGGGCTCGATTTTTAAGATTTTCGCGGCGACGTCGGCGGTGGAAAAGGGGCTGGGTATTGATACCAACTTCCCGGTGCCGCGTCGTTATGAGGCCTCCGGGCTGGGCACCGGTGGCGCAGAGGGCTGCCCGCCGGGCCTGTACTGCGTGGAGAACGTGGGTAGTTTCCCGCCGTCGATGTCGCTGCGTGAGACGCTCGCACGGTCGCCGAATACTCCTTTTATTCAGATTTCGGAGCTGGTCGGCGTCGATGGCGTGATGGACATGGCGGTACGCCTGGGCATGCGCTCATACACGGAGCCGGGCAGTTTTGATGGTGAGTCCTCGGTGGCGGACTATGTCTCGGAGCATAAGCTCGGCTCGTTCGTGCTGGGTCCGACGTCGGTGAATAACCTTGAGCTGTCCAATGTCGCTGCCACCCTGGCCAGCAATGGCCGCTGGTGCGAGCCCTCTCCGATTGAGTCAATCACGGATTCCAAGGGCAATGCGGTCAAGCTGAATGTGCCACCGTGCGAGCAGGCAGTGGAGCCGGGTGTCGCGCACGCGATTGCTAATGCGCTCAGCAATGACGCCACCGATGGCACCGCGAAGGATGCCGCGAAAGAGCTGAATTGGGAAGGCCCAGTCGCGGCTAAGACCGGTACCACCGAGTCGAACCAGTCTGCGGCATTCCTGGGCTTCACCGGCGGCCTGGCCGGATCGGTGTACGCCTACAATGACACCCCGACTGTCACGGAGCTGTGTACGTCACCGCTGCGCCAGTGCCCAAGCGGCAACCTCTTTGGTGGTCGCGAGCCCGCGCGGACATGGTTCGGCGCAGTCGGCCCGGTTATCGAGGATTATGGCGGAAAGAACCTCCCACCACTGGATTCGGACTACGGCCTGGGCACCTCGATCACCCAAATGCCGAATGTGGTGGGCATGCAGAAGGCCGAGGCCCGGGAGACCCTTAAGAAGGCCGGCTACAAGGTAGAGGAACGCACAGTCTCCCTCACCGGCGAGTCGCGCGGAATCGTGGTCGGGTTGGATCAGCCGCCGCTACTACTCAAGGGTGGCACCGTCACAATCCGCGTGGCCGATGGCACCCGCCGTCCGACCCCGCCACCAGCGCCGTCGCCACGACCGGACTCGACGACGACCCGGCCGGATCCGCTACCGCAGTTCCCTCGCCCGAACACTCCGCCAGCGCCGAGCTTGCGGGATCTGATTCCGCTGCTGCCGTTCTAGTTCACCCTAGAAGGCAGCTCCAACGCTTATCGCCGAAAAAGGAAACGGCGAAAGGTCGCGCTAGCCCTGCAGGGCAGCCTTAACGGCCTCGGAAAGCCGCTTGCCATCGACCTGGCCAGCGGCCTTTTCCTTAGCCACCTTCATAACCTGGCCCATGATCTTCATGCTCGGCGCGTCATCGCCAGCAACCTCGGCCACAGATTCCGCGACGAGGTTCTTCACGGCGTCGTCGTCAAGCTGTTCCGGCTGGTAGCGGGCGAAAACCTCTGCTTCGGCGAGTTCGGCGTCGGCAAGTTCCTGACGGCCGTTCTGGGCGTACATCTCAGCGGACTCGCGACGCTTCTTGACCTCCCGCTCAATCACACGCAGCACCTCGTCATCGGTGAGCTCGTGCTTGGAGCCGGAAACCTCCTCGGTCTGGATGGCGGCCTTCAGCATGCGCAGCGACGCAACGGTTTCCTTGTCGCGGGCCTTCATCGCGGCGGTCATATCGGAGACAATTGTGTTCTTCAGTTCACTCATACGCCCTAGATTACCGCTGTAGTTGATAGTGTCTCTGTCATGACATCGCGCGCTTTTTCCAACCAAATTCTGCGGTCTGCCGCAGCTCTCGCCACGCTTGGCTTGACGACGTTCCTCTACGCGAACCAAATCGAATTGCGTGCATTTAAACTCCACCGTGTGCAAGTTCCCGTGCTGGCACCCGGCACGCTCGCCCGGGTGGGAAAGCGCGAGGGTGAGCCTTTCCGGATTCTGCATGTCTCCGACTTCCACATGCTCCCCGACCAGAAGTTGAAGCAGAAGTGGGTTGCCAGCCTCGATGCTCTGAACCCTGACCTGGTGATTAATACCGGCGACAACCTGGGCAGCGACAAGGCCGTCCCCAGTGTCCTCGCAGCGCTCGGCCCCCTACTGAACCGTCCGGGTGCCTTCGTGTTCGGTACGAATGACTACTTCGCGCCACGGCCTGTCAATCCGCTGAAGTACCTGACAGGCAAGAAGCGCAAGCCCTCACGCGTCGAACTGCCGTGGCGCGGCATGCGCGCTGCGTTTATCGAGCACGGCTGGCAGGATGCCACCCATGCCCGGCTGGAGTTTGTGGCGGGTGGCGTGAAGGTGGCGCTGTCCGGTGTAGATGACCCTCATCACGAGTTGGAGGATTATTCGCAGATCGCCGGTGCTCCGAATGCGGATGCCGACATCGCTATCGGCCTGTCGCACTCGCCAGAGCCCCACGTGTTGGATGCTTTTGCGGAAGACGGCTACGACCTGGTGCTTTCTGGTCACACACACGGTGGCCAGGTGTGCCTGCCCGGCGGGAAGGCCATTGTGACCAACTGCGATATCGACCGCTCGCGGGCCTCGGGGTTGTCGCGCTGGACCGAGAAGACATGGCTGCATGTCTCCAATGGCCTTGGCACTTCCCCTTACGCTCCGGTGCGCTTGTTCTGCCGCCCATCCGCGACCTTGATTGAGGTTGTGGAGCGGGATTCGTAGTTCGTAGTCCGTCGGGGTGCAGTTCGTAGTTTGTAAGGGCGCGGCGGAGACCGCGGCTTGTTCCCACAGCCCGTTAAGCAGGCGTTTTGCATTCTGACTCAGCGTCGGGCTAAAGTAAGTCCTCGCAAGCACAGCACTGAGACGTATGTTCCCAGTTCGTGTCTGCGGCCTCGGGGTATGGCGCAGCTTGGTAGCGCGCTTCGTTCGGGACGAAGAGGCCGTGGGTTCAAATCCCGCTACCCCGACCAAGTAGAAACCCTCTCTCACCTGGAGTTATCCGGGCGAGGGAGGGTTTCGTCGTTGGCTGCTGAACCCTACTTTTTGCCGCGGTTCAGGGTTGATAGCCAAAGAGTGCGTCCAGTTCTCAAGGTAGCGACTAGTCAGGCCCCAACTGCGGCAGCACCACAGCCCGGAGTTACGTGGCAAAACTGTCAACCCGAAAACTCCGGGGCTGCAAATGTGAAACTGTGTGAGTTTATGACACTTTCAAGC
>NZ_JVIP01000011.1:0-90457 GCF_001076435.1 Corynebacterium sp. 401_CJEI | reverse complement strand
CAAAAAGTGTGTCTGACTTTCAGCATTACTGCTGATTAGGCTGGGTAAATCGGGCGGATATAAGCATCAAGACCTTATATCCGCCCGATTAGTGTTCAATCCACCGGAATGGCACCCGCATGTGCTAATCGGGGGTTGGTGTGCTTTCCGGGTGAGTAAAAACAGACCACGATGCCCGATATGCGCTGGGCAAATGAAGAAAAACGGAACCACTTCTAAAGGCACAACCAGGTGGCGATGCAAGGACCCGAACTGCGGCAGTTCCACGACACGAACCCGCACCGACCGCACGCAGACCCGCGACTTTAAAGCCTTCGTCTCTTATGCCACCTCCACAGCAACGTTGTCTGAACTCGCCCAGCAACAAGGGGTAAGCCGTTGGACACTTGACCGCCGATTCAAACCGTTCTGGCTCATCGACATCCCCAACGACGGTGACCCACAGCGCATCTACGACCAGATCTTCATCGACGGTACCTACACCGCCGCCGGATGCTTGCTCGTCGCAGCCAGCCACGACCACGTCATCGCATGGCACTGGACCAAACACGAAACCGCCCACGCCTACACGCAGCTACTCCGCAAAATCGCTGAGCCGCTCTGCGTCGTCCTCGACGGCGGACAAGGCGCACTTACTGCGATTAAAGCCTGCTGGCCGAACGCGATAATCCAACGATGCCTCGTCCATGCGCAACGCGTCATCCGCCGCTACACCACATCACGACCACGCACCGACGCCGGCAAAGCCATCTACGCCCTGGCGTTGAAACTGACCCGTATCACCACACTCGACCAGGCACGGGAGTGGACGCTGCGTCTGCACGACTTCGGACAGGTATTCAAAGCATTCCTCAACGAGAAAACGCCCGTGTCAAAAGAGCGCCGCACACTCAACAACCAGTGGGAATGGACCCATCTGCGAGTTCGCAAGGCATACAACTCCCTGCTGCACCTCTCACGGAAAGGATGGCTGTTTACCTACCTGCAGCCACCACCGAATGCGCTTGAGCCTCAACGCTGGGCTTCAACGACAAACAGTCTGGAAGGCGGCATCAACGCCGGGCTCAAACGCATCGCCGACGCGCATCGCGGCAGGTCCGGGGAACGCCAACGAAAAATGCTCGAGTGGTACCTGCACTCGAAAACGCAACTGCCTGACGACCCATTAAAGATCGCCAGGCAGTGCAATTTCGGCCAAGATCAACTCGCCAAAGTCAACGATCTTGTCGAAGAAGACCACAACAAAGCCGACCATGAAACAGGCCGACCAGCCTTCTACGACAACGCTATCCCAACCGAGTACGAACACTCGATAGGAATCAGAAAAGGCCCCATGAAGTAACAAACGGTGTGCCCGCCCCGCAACACGCCGAGCGGACACACTTTTTGCTACTTAACCCAAAAACGGTGATTTGGCCCCAGAATAAAGAAGACCCCTACCGGCGTTGCACCGGTAGGGGTCTCTTCTTAGTGGCGGGGGCAGGATTCGAACCTACGACCTCTGGGTTATGAGCCCAGCGAGCTACCGAGCTGCTCCACCCCGCGTCAACTGTCCTGGCTTTTACAAGCACTCACAGCGGGCGCTGGTCTCTCTGACCAACGAGAAGTAACTGTAGCACGACGCTCCCAACAAAGACCAATCCCCAGGTCATAGCCAATTTCGCTACAACCTAGGGAGTCTTCGGACCATAGAAACCTATGATTCTCGGTTAACTACTCGTTGCACGTCTTACTGGCCGTTGGCCTTCTGGTAGTCAGCGGCAGCGCGGTCGAGCTCGGCAAGTGCCTGGCCCTGTGCCGCGTAGTCACCGTTCTTCTGAGCGTCGTTAAGCTTTTGCAGTGCGTCGGAGATACGGCGAGCGGCGTCGTCACGCGCGGCGACATCAACCTTGCGCTCTTCCTTCGGTGCCTCGTCGTCGGACTCAGCGTCGGCGGCATCCTTGTCCTTATCCGCCGACTGCTCCTCAGTCTCTTCCTCACCGCGGACCTTGGTCGCGGCGGAAGCATCGATACCGACCTGACTCAGAGCCTCAGTGACCGTGGCGCCATAGCCCACCTGACCGCGGTAAGCGACGAGAATACGCAGCAGCTTCGGGAATGCGGTCTCCTGGCCCTTGCGCTGGGTGTAGACCGGTTCGACGTAGAGAATCTCGCCATCGCCGACCGGCAGCGTCAGCAGGTTACCGTTGGTGACCACGTTCGTGCCCTCGAGCAGAGTACGGTCCTGGGCGACCTCATCTGCGGACATCATCGTGTCCTGCGCCTGCCGTGGACCCATGGTCTGGGTGTTGGTCGGCAGGGCACGGATGGTGATTTGACCGTACGTCTCCGGATCGGAGGAAGCGCTCATCTGGGCGGCGAGGAACTCGCGCTCCAGACCGCGGAAGGCGGAAATCAGCTGGAAGCTCGGCTTTCCGGTCTTCGGATCGGAAGCGACAACGTAGTACGGCGGCTGGGAGAGGTTCTGCTCTTCCGGCGCGGTCGGATCGGACGGGACGGACCAGAAGGAGTCATTGGCGAAGAACACGCCCGGATCGCTGACGTGGTACTTGGCCATCAGCTCACGCTGAACCTTAAACAAGTCCTCCGGGTAGCGCAGGTGCTCCTGCAGCTCCTCGGAAATCTCCGACTTTGGCTTCACCACATCCGGGAAGACACCCTCCCAGGCCTTGAGCACCGGATCCTTCTCATCGAACTCGTAGAGCTCAACGGTGCCATCGTAGGCATCGACGGTCGCCTTGACCGAGTTGCGGATGTAGCTGACCTCGCTGTTCGGCAGCGGGCGTGGAGTGCCATCCGGGTTAATGGAGTCCTGTGTGGTTTCCTGGAGGCTCATGCGCTGGGAGTACGGCATCTTGGCCAGCGTGGTGTAGCCGTCGACGATCCACTTCATACGGCCATCGACTACAGCCGGATAGGTCTTGGTGTCAGTGGTCAGCCACGGGGCGACCTTCTGAACACGGTCACGCGGATCGCGGTTGTAGATGATCTTGGAGTCCGGCCCAATGCGGTCGGACAGCAGGATGTTGAGTTCCTGGTAACGGGTGGCGAAAATCATGCGGCTGGCAAGCCCGCCTACGCCAACACCGCCCTCACCGTCGTAGGTGAAGTTACGGCCGTCGGCATCGTACTCATAGTCCTTGCCGTCACCGTTACCGCCAACAATCGCATAGTCGGCATCGCTGTTGGCGATAACCGGGCCGTAGTAGATACGCGGCTGCTTCAGGTTCAGGTTCATGCCGTTCGGGTCCTCGGACTCGAACAGGTCAGCCACGGTATACAGCGGGTAACCGCCGCGGGCGGAACCGGACTCGGAGGCAACCTCGTCGACCTTATTAGCCGGCGCAGCAACGAAACCATTGCCGTGGGTGTAGACCGTGTGACGGTTAATCCAGTCAGTCTGGTTACCCTGCAGCGTCTGCGGGTTCAGTTCACGAGCAGCGACGATGAAGTCACGGGACGCACCATCGATCTGGTAGCGGTCAATGGCAAGCGGATCGGAGAAACCATAGAAGTTCTTCAGCTGGCGCTGCTGCGTGAAGGTACGTGGCAGCACTTCCGGATCCAGGATTCGGATATTGGCCAGCGTCGCAGCATCGCGGGAAATCGAGTCCGCACCTTCCTTCGCGGCTTCCTTATCGCCTTCCTTTTCAGCCGGAACACCCCAGTCGCGCTCAACCTTCACCTTGTCGTCAGTAAGCCCGTAGTGGTAGCGCGTCGATTCAATATTGCGCGCAATGTATTCGCGTTCCTTGGAAGCGCGGTTCGGGTTAACTGAGAACTGCTCAACTGCCATCGGCCAGGCCACGCCAATCAGACCTGCGGAAACCAACATCAGCACGGTGGCAAACGCCGGGATCGAAAGATTGCGCAGGAAAATGGCCGCGAAGAATGCAGCGGCCACGACGATTGCGATGACCAGCAGCGTAATCTTCGCCGGCAGCAGCGCATTGATATCGGTGTAGGAACCACCGGTGAAGGTCTTCTGCTTGTTATTCAGCAGCTCATAGCGGTCCAGCCAGTAAGACACAGCCTTGAGCAGCATGAAAACACCGGCCCAGCACGCCAACTGCGCACGAGCCGCATTGGAAACGCGGGTCTTCTCCCCTGTAGTCGGGTTACCTGGGCGGATGCCACCAAGGAAGTAATGCGTCACCAGCGACAGCAGGAACGCAATAACTACCAGGACAACCAGCGTCGAAATGATGTACGACCACAGCGGCAACTGGAATGCATAGAAGCCCAAGTCCTTGCCGTACTGCGGGTCAGTCTCACCGAAGGACTGCCGATTTAAGAACAGCTGCACCGTCTGCCAATTACCCTGCCCCACAAGGCCACCGAGTACGCCGAATACAACGGGCAGCGTGGTGAACATCGACTTCGAACCGGATTCAGCCATCCGTCGGTACACTGCCTGCGGGCTGCGTGGATCCGTCAGTCCGAGGTCGACGGGCCGCGAGCGCCACGCCAGCCACATAGATAGAAATGTCAGTGCGCCCGTTATCAGGCCTACAGTGATAAACAGGACGATACGAGTGAGCCACGTGGTGGCGAATACCCCTCGATACCCCACTTCACCGAACCACTGAAAGTCCGTATAAAAATTGACGGCGATTGGAATAACAAAGGTCAGCGCGGCAATCACCAACACGGTAATTGCCAGCCACCCCGGTCGGCCACCCGCCGATCGTCTCGGTCGAGTCTGGTTTAGAGACAACGTCTCTCCTGTTCGAGTTGAGCTTGACTTGCCAGCGAGCTGGTAAGTCGGTCGTACGCTTATCTGTCATCTACTCTAAATAAAGTTCCTAACATTTGACTAAGGATGCTGTTAATACAGCGTTGCCAGGAAAGGGGCGTCGTCAAGCGTCATGAGCGAAAACAACGGCACTCAGACTCATCTCAGCCAGCAGGCACTCAATCGCGCCGTGCGCGAAGCTGTCGAATACGTCCACACCGAAGGTTGGGACCGCGCTCCGAGCCTCTTCGCCCTCGTCCCCACCGCCGCGCTTGCCGACGTGCTTGCCGACGAGCTGATTGACAGCGCCCCATTGACTGTCGTTGCGCAGGAACCCCTCCCCGAGGGAATTGAAGGCGGTAGCCCTGAGTTGGCGGACTTTATCGCTCGGACATCGTGGCCGGCAGGTGTCGTCGGTGCCGTGTTAGCGCAGGAAATAATGGTCATCGCTCCGGAGCAGGCGGACAGCTTTGAGGGTGCATCCCTGGACGAGGTGCGGGCACAGGCGGATGGTGAGGCGGCTCGCCAGGCACGTCTTTTCAGTGGTGTTATCAGCGAAGGTCCACACCTAACACTGATCCAACCTCGCCCCACAGAGGCGGAACTGGATGAGCGTGGGCCCTTTGCTGAAGATGAGATTGAGCTAAAAGATGGTTCTGGGGTAGCCGATGGTGTCATCGCTGCGTTGTATTCCACGTTCGGAAGCGCCTCATAAATCCACCTACCAGCGATAAGAGACAAAAAGAGGTATTGAAAGCGCCGAATATACATATAACTAGCTGATTCCGGTTGACATCGGACTTAGAACCTAGTTGTATAACAAAGTGATAAAGGCGCGTCTCTAAGTATCCGCTCAGGGTTCTGTCGGACTTGGTTCTGTCGGACTTGGTTCTTCCAGGGACGGTCTGTGGCGAAGAAATCGCGAGTGTAGCGCGAGTTTTTCCTTCTATAGGTTTTCAACTAAGAGGTTTTTAATTATGAAGAACAACGTTGTTCGCCGTGCAGCAGCCTCGGCAGCTGCAGCTTCTGCGCTGGCAGCCTCCCTCCTGACCGGTGGTGTTGCCAACGCTCTTCCTACTGGTAACTACGTTGCCTTCGGCGATTCCTTCGCTGCTAACCCGGGTCAGTCCGATCCAGCCGTACCGGGCCGTGGTGGCTGCCCGATTTCGGTCTCGAACATCGGCTCTCACGTTGCTCGTGAGACTGGTCTTGAACTGCACGACTACTCCTGCAACGGCACTACCGCTTTCATGCCGACTCAGCCGCAGAAGTCCCTGATGGGCCAGGTTGACAACGCCATCGCTCAGGGCTCCCTCGGCCCGGCTACCCAGCTAGTAACCATCTACGTTGGCGCCAATGACGCGATGCAGGGCGCTGTGCTGCCAATGCCGGTTCAGGATGACCTGTACACCACCAACGTTGTGGCCGCTGTGGAGAAGATCAAGGCCGCTAACCCAACTGCTCGCGTCATGCTGATTGGTTACCCGGCTTTCACCTCTAATGACCCGACTCACTACGCTTGCCCGGTTAACGCCGCAGGTTTTGCACCGCACATTCCGGCTGCCGGTATGCACCACTTTGAGATGGCTCTGCAGAACCGTCAGCAGCGCGCTGCCGCTGAATCCGGCATTGGTTTCGTCAACATGAAGGAAGTTACCCACATCGACGTCGCAATGTGTGGTCCGGACGGTGAGCGTCAGGTCTCCGCAATCCTGGATACCGATGTTGCTTCCTACAACATGACCAACCACCCGACTTTCCACGGCTCGGCAGTTACTGGCACCACCATCGCCAACGTCTACAAGAGCACTTTCTAAGACTTCTCAACGTCGCTCAGGCGTTATAGAGCGTAAAACCCTCGACCCCGCTTTGAAAAGTGTGGTCGAGGGTTTTGCTTTCCCTTGCGCTGCGGGCTCCAGTTTTTACACTTTCGCTTCCGCCACGTCCGCTTCTGCAGTGACCTTAATGCGTTCTCTTCCCTTCAGCGCGCGGAGGGCGTAGAGAATTGTTGCTAGGTCGATAACCTCCTGCAGTAGTGCACCGACCACTGCTGGGATGTAGCCGAATGCCGCAACAAGCATCAGCGCAACGGAAAGCACGATACCAATCCAAATGGCTGTCTTGGCTACGGTCAGTGTCCAGCGTCCAATATCGATAGCTCGTGCCACTCGCGAGATATCGTCGCGAGTGATGACCACATCTGCGGCCTCGGAGGCTTCCGTGTCACCGCGCGCGCCCATGGCAATACCGACGCCAGCAGCTGCGAGCACCGGGGCATCATTGATTCCGTCGCCCACCATGATGACCGGGTGCGGCTCCATCTCCTTCAACAGGCGTACCTTATCCTGCGGCAGCAGCGAAGCATGGTATTCGGAAATACCCACCTGACCTGCAATTGCATGCGCGGTATTGGCATTGTCACCGGTGAGCACCACAGTCCGTTCAAAGCCGTGGTGCTGGAGCGCACTAACTAGCTCCGCTGCATTTGTGCGTGGCTGGTCATCCAGGATTAGCGCGCCGGCGTACTTATTGTCGATGGTGACGTACGCCGCCGTCTGCCCATGACGGAAGGCAATTTCCCTGACTTCCGGCGCTACCCGACGAATAAAGTCCAGCGTGCCGACGCGCACCTTCACCCCAGCTACCGTGGCCTCCACACCTTCAGCATCTACTTCCATACCATCTTCGGCCACTGGGAGTTCCAGCCCTTCGGCGGCCTGAATAATACTGTCGGCCAGGACGTGCGTGGAGAACTGCTCGGCTGCCGCAGCGTAAGCGAGCACCTGGTCACGATCGATGCCTTCCGTGTGGACCTCGGCGACTGTTGGTCGGCCGTAGGTCAGCGTGCCGGTCTTATCGAAGGCGATTGACTTAGCAGCAGCAAGGCTCTCTAGGACGGCACCGCCCTTAACAATCACGCCGGCATTGGATGCACGACTCATACCACCGAGAAATGCCACCGGAGCACCGATTAGCAACGGGCACGGGGTCGCCAAAACGAGTACCTCAGCGAAGCGCACGGGGTCGCCGCTGACACTCCATGCCACAGCTGCGATGAGCAGTGAAACTACTGTAAACGGCACCGCGTAGCGATCCGCCACACGCACAATTGGTGCCTGCTGATCCTCCGCCTGACGCACCAGCGCAATAATCTTCTGGTACTGAGAATCGGCTGCCGACTTGGATGCTTGAATGCGAACTGCCTGTGTTCCGTTGACGGAACCTGACAGAATCGTGCCCCCGACATTCTTATGTACAGCCCCTGCCTCACCTGTCAGCGAAGACTCGTCGACCGACGTTTTATCAAAAGTCACTCCGTCAACCGGAACGACCTCCGACGGGCGTACCAGCAGGTAGTCGCCTTTTGCGACATCCTCAATGAGGATTTCCTCCGCATCATCCGGCGTCGCATCCAGCGACGGCAGACGACGCGCCATATGCGGTGCGCGGTCGAGAAGACTGCGCAAATCCCGCTTTGCGCGGTAGGCCGCGTAGTTTTCCAATGCCTCACCGCCGGTGAGCATTAGAGCAATAATCGATGCCGCGATATACTCCCCCACCGCAAGGGTCGCAACCATTGCAATAACAGCAAGAATATCTAACCCGAATTCTCCACGCATTACCTGCTTTGCCATGTCGAATGCTGTCAAAATAATGACAAATCCAACAAAAACAGTCGCAACATGATGGGAAAAGCGACTACACGACATAAAAAATATAAAAAGCAAAATCCCCGGCCGTAATGACCGGGGATTTTAATCTGTGGAGCTGCCGAGAATTGAACTCGGGTCCACCGCCAACTCGCCAGGGCTTCTCCGTGCGCAGTTCGCACGATCGCCTCTACTCGACCCTTCGGCTCAGGCAAACATGTCCGAATGACGGGCCCAGCCGCAAGTAAGAAGATCCCCGATGAGCCTTACGGCGCACCCATCGGGCGAGCCCTTTTAAGTCGATGCCAGGGTCCGGACCAAAGGGCAAGCCCGGTCTGACAGACACGCTAGTCGCTTAATTAGGCAGCGAGAGCGTAGTCGCGCTGAGTGTTCTCGGCGCTTAATCAGTTGCTACGACGCTTAAACGGTGGTCTCTAGCCTGCACCGGCACGCTTCCCCTGGCTCACTGTACGGTGTCGAAACCATGTCAGCCCCATACAATGCCTTCGAGCACGGGAAAGTGCGTTGCGCTCAAAGGATGTTCAAGAATAACGCTTTACGACGGGAAAAGTCAACAAGCTTCGCCGCAAGGCTCCGCCCCCCCCCCACCCGAATGTCAACCCCGGATTGACACTGGCGTCAACCAATGGTTGACTGCAGTCATGGATCCATTGACGACAATCCGTCACCGACTGCAAGCAACGAACATTGCCGAACAAGAACTTGAAGATGCCGTGGCGCAGGCTCGCGCAGCGGGCCATTCATGGGCAGAGATTGGAAATGCACTCAATATCTCCCGGCAAGCGGCATTCAAGCGGTTCGGAAGTGTCCAAAACCCCGTTTCAGGAGAATTGATGACTGCCACAAAAACTACACATATCGCCGAGCTCGGCGAAAAATTCCTTCGCCACATCATCAACGGCGAAGAAGCAGAAACCGTAAGCATGATTTCCCCAAAGCTCCGGAAGGATCTCCCCTGGTCCACTATCTACTCTGTCTGGGAAGATGTTCTCGCCGAGACTGGGGCGTTCGAATCTTTCGACGACACCCAAGTCACCAGCCTCGGGGGAACCAGGACTAAGGAACCGACCTCGCAGAAACTCCTGTCGAAGATTCTCGGCACAAGTCTCGTCATCACCACCCTCAAACATGAGGCTGGCGAATGGATGGCTCGAGTTGCCTTTGACCGTCACGAAAACGTCATTGGCCTACTCATCCTCCCAGTCGATGCGACTGAGTTCCCCTTCTAAAAAGGGTTTCTTCTAATGAAGACCTCTTCTACCCCTTGATGCCCTTCACACGACGGCCCAGCGCACGAGTAGCTTCGCGCTCCTCCGTGCGGCGCTTGATGTCCTGGCGCTTGTCATAATCCTGCTTACCGCGGGCGAGTGCGAGCTCGACCTTCAAGCGGCCGTCGGTGAAATACAGCTTCAGGGGTACAAGCGTGTTGTTGCCATCGCGGACCTTGCCCCACAGGGTGTCAATCTCCTTGCGGTGCAACAACAGCTTGCGCGAGCGACGCGGTGAGTGATTAGTCCACGAACCGTAGGAGTACTCCGGGATATGCAGCCCGCGGAGCCACACTTCGCCGTCGTCGATGGTCGCGAAGGCGTCGTTAAGCGATGCTTTGCCCTCGCGCAGCGCCTTGACCTCAGTGCCCACGAGAACGACACCGCATTCGTAGGTGTCCAGAATGTTGTAGTCATGGCGGGCACGACGATTGGTGGCCACCACCGCGTTGTTGGCGCTGACCTTTTCTTTCTTCGACTTCTTCTTGCCCATAACCTGATTAACTCTAGTCGAAGAAGGTGCACTACAGCTATTCCCTAGCTATTCCCTTAGCTTTCCCTTATGCGCCTGCTCGCACCCGACATACATATGCCTCTGGCCTTTTACGTTGTGACGCAACTTACTTTCCCCTAACCTTTTACCAACGTCTAACACAGAGGGATTTATATATATGGGACAGTCAAAAACGTTGGAACCGGACAAAGCGCCACCGAAGCCAAAGGGGTTCCTAGCAACACTGGAACGTATCGGCAACGCACTGCCAAATCCATTTTGGCTATTCGTGATTCTTGCCGGTGTAGTCATCGTTTCTTCGTGGCTCGGTGAGGCTGCGGGTATGCAGGCCAAGGATCCCGCGTCGGGTGACATCATCGAGGTGGAAAGCCTTGCTACCGCAGAGTACCTGCAAAAGATGGTTTCTGAGGCGGTAACGAACTTCACGGACTTCGCACCAGTTGGCCTGATTCTGGTGTGCATGCTCGGTGTCGCAATTGCGGAGTACTCCGGTTACATCGGCTCGGCAATCCGCGCGGCAATTTCCAAGGTGCACTCCCCTGTCCTGCTGACATTCATTGTTGCACTGGCCGGCGTGACTGGTTCGATCGCTTCTGATGCCGTCTACGTGATTCTCATTCCGCTGGGTGCCGCCTCATTCGCCGCAGTTGGTCGTAACCCCATTGTCGGTGCGATGGTCGCCTTTGCCGCCTCGTCAGCCGGGTTCAATTCGTCGCTGGTGCTCAACATCACCGATGTACTGCTGGCGGGTATCTCCACGCATGCGGCGCACTTCGTGGATCCGGAATACGTGGTTTCACCTCTGGCCAACTACTTCTTCACCATGGCTTCGTCCATTGTGCTGGCTCTGATTATTACCGCCGTTACTGAACTGTTTATTACCAAGCACGTGGAGAAGACCGTCCACGACGACCACATTGACCACGATGCCGCGGAATTCACCAAACCGGGCGCTTCGGAGGAAGCTGCCGAGGAAAACGCCAAGAAGGAGGAGCGGAACACCGCATCTAGCAGCTCCAGCAATGGCCGCGACAAGCTAATCCTCAACGATGCCGAACGACGTGGCCTCCGCTACGGCAACATCGCCGCTGTCATCTTCCTGGCGCTTTGGTTCGCTGCCCTGTTCATCCCGGGTTCGCCTCTGCGCGGCGAAGGCGACGGCATCTTGAATTCCGTGCTGCTTACCGACGTCGTGGTGTCCATTGCCGTCTTCTTCGCAGTGGTCGGCATTGCGTACGGCATCGGTGCCAAAACCATCACCTCCTCTGCAGACGTGCCCGCCTTCATGGAACGTGGCCTGGGTACACTGACCACAATGATGGTGCTCTTCTTCGCCGTCTCGCAGTTCACGGCCTACTTCAAGTGGTCCAATATCGGTCAGTGGACCGCTATCAAGGGCTCCGAATTCCTGACCAAGGCGGATCTGCCGCCGCTGTTGCTCTTTGCTGCCTTCGTCCTGATGGTGGCTGTTCTCAACCTGCTGATTACCTCGGGCTCCGCACAGTGGGCTCTGATGGCGCCGGTCGTTGTGCCGATGCTGATGTACGTCAACGTCTCCCCAGAGGTCTCCCAGCAGCTATTCCGTATTGGTGACTCCCCGACCAACATCATTACACCGATGTCTCCGTACTTCGCGCTGGCGCTGACTTTCCTGCAGAAGTACTACAAGCCTGCGGGTGTCGGCACGCTGATGTCGCTGGCCATCCCGTACTCGCTGTGCATGATGGTGGGCTGGTTCCTATTCTTTGTCGTGTGGTACCTCGCGGGCATTCCGCTGGGGCCAGGGGTTCCGGTGCGTTAACTCACAGCCACTAGGAGATTGAGGGATTGGTCGAATTTTTCGCCCAATCCCTCACTTATTTGTGGCACCCGGGCTTAATATTGCGTACGGTCGCCACCACAATGGGCGTCGTAAAGCGAAAACGTACACACATTGAGCACACACTGAGACGCGGATATAACCTATGCCAACAAAGCACCTAAAATTTACGGGATCGACCGGCGAGACTCTGGCTGCATCAATTGATTTGCCGGACGGTCAGCCACGCGCGTGGGCGCTATTTGGTCATTGCTTCACGTGTAATCGGATGGTGCCCGGCGCGTCACGCACCTGTAAGGCGCTGGCGAAGAAGGGCATTGCGGCATTCCGGTTCGACTTCACTGGCCTCGGGCAGTCCACTGGTGATTTCGGTGAGACGACGTTCCAGACCAACATCGATGATCTTAAGGCCGCCTACGAGTTCATGGAGGCAGAATTTGAGGCCCCCGCGCTACTGATTGGGCACTCGCTCGGTGGTGCAGCGGCGCTGAACGCCGGCCACGATATGCCGAAGGTCAAGGCGGTTGCGACAATCGGTGCACCCTTCGATCCGGCACACTCGATTGTGCGCATCGCCGGTGACATTTCGACGGTCGATGAGCACGGCACGCAGGTTCTGCAGATTGAAGGTCGTGGCATTCCCATCTCCCGTGAGTTCTTGGAAGTGTTGGCGGACTACAACCCGGAGGTTTATCTCAGCCAGCTGCGCAAGCCGCTGCTTATTCTGCATTCCCCGACCGACCAGACTGTTGGTATCGATAGCGCCCAGAAGATTTTCCAGGTATCTCGCTATCCAAAATCTCTGATGAGCTTGGATCGCGCGGACCACTTGCTCACTCGCGCTAAGTCCGCCGCGCGCGCTGCTGACCTGATTTATGCGTGGGCGGATAGCTATCTTCCGGAGGCTGAATAACCCTGTTACCATTAGGGGTTATGGACACGACTGAACACTCTGGCCACTCGCACGGCCACGGTCACTCACACGGTCATTCACACGGTCACGGTCATGACCACGCTCATTTTGACCCCGCGAATACTCCTGCCCGTCGCCTGCTCGTGGCTGCGGGTCTGACTCTTGTCGTATTTCTCGCCGAGCTCATCGGTGGCTTGGTTTCGGGTTCGCTGGCGTTGCTGGCAGATGCCGGCCATATGGTGACGGACTCCGCGGGCCTGCTTATGGCAGTTGCCGGTTTGGCTATCGCCCAGCGCGGTGCGAATCACCGCGCGACGTACGGGTACCGTCGTGTTGAGGTTCTGACTGCTCTTATCAACGGTCTGACAGTTTTCATCATTGCCGCTGTGATTCTCTGGGGCGCAATCCGGCGTTTTGGCTCCCCAGAACAATCTGAGATTCAAACCACGTCGATGCTCATCATCGCAGTCATCGGCCTGCTCACCAATGTGATTGCGGCGTTTCTGCTCGCCGGCGCTGCCAAGGAAAGCGTCAACGTCCGCGGCGCGTATCTGCACGTGCTTGTCGACGCCGCTGGTTCGGTCGCCGTCATTATCTCCGCTATCGCTATCGCATACACCGGCTGGACTGCCATCGACTCGGTGGTCTCTATCGTGATTGCGCTCTTCATCGTCCCCCGAGCCGCCGTTCTGGTGCGCGACTGTCTCCACGTGTTGCTGGAGTACACCCCGAAGGGCGTCGACACTGAGAGAATCACTGCTGACCTGTCTGACTTGGACGGAGTGGTCGATGTCCACGATCTCCACGTCTGGTCCCTCAACGGCAGCGACCTACTGGCATCTGTCCATCTCGTGCGCTGCGACACGCTCCCCAACGGCGACGAGCACGCATTGCTCGACCGCGCGCAGGCACTGCTTCACGACGTCCACGGGATTGAACACGCCACGGTGCAAATTGAAAGAACCGGGCACGCTGACCACGAGTACCCGGCTCATACCTAAAATGTTCGGCTAGTAGCTGAAGTAAGATGCTAGCCCTCGAGCTGCTCCCCTAGCTCCAGCCACTCCATCTCCAGCTCTGCCTTCTGCTCAACCACCTCCGCAGCACGGCGATCGAGGTCCGCCAGCTTTTGTGTGTCCAAGTTGGCTACATCAGCACTCGCTTCCGCCATCTGCGCATGCAGTTCACTTTCTTGCTGGCTGAGCTTCGCCATCTTCCGCTCCAGAGCACTCATCTTCTTCTGGACAGCATGAGCTTCCGCAGCCGAGAGCTTCGAGGTATCCTCCTCTGAAGCTGCGCCACGGGTCTGCGGACTACCGGCATTTGCTTGAGAGGCACCACCACTAGCGGCCGAGTCAGCCAGCTGTGCGCGGCGCTGGAGGTACTGACCAATCCCACCTGGCAGGTTCGTCAGCTCACCATCGCCGAAAAGGGCCCAGGTCGAGTCCGCAATACGCTCAATCAGGTAGCGGTCGTGCGAGATGACCACCAGCGTGCCCGGCCAATTGTCCAGCAGGTCTTCCAATTCCTGCAGCGTGTCAATATCCAGGTCATTCGTCGGCTCGTCGAGCAGCAGGAAGTTCGGCTCACTCATCAACACGCGTGTGAGTTGCAAGCGGCGACGCTCACCGCCGGAGAGGTCTGCGATTGGGGTGCGCTGCCGCTTCGGGGAAAAACCCAGTCGCTCCGCCAGTTGCGAGGCGCTAATCTGCTTCTTGCCCAGGTCAATGTAGGTCGCCACGTCCTCCACAGCGTCGAGCACACGCATATCCAGCGGCAGATCATCGAGCTCCTGTCGCAGCCAACCCAGACGCACCGTCTTGCCCTCAATCCGCTTGCCATCGCTTAAGGGGTAGTCTCCCGCCAATGCGCGCAACAAAGTCGTCTTACCCGAGCCGTTGACACCGACCAGGCCAATGCGCTCGCCGGGGGCCAGACGCCACGTGACGTCGTTAAGCAATTCCCTACCGTCGGGCGTTTCCAGGGACGCATGCTCTAGCTCTACGACCACCTTGCCCTGTCGACGCTGCGAAAACGCCATCAACTCCACGGAATCACGCGGCGCCGGGACATCGGCGATGAGAGCCTCAGCTGCTTCGATGCGGTAGCGAGGCTTCGAGGTGCGGGCCGGCGCACCCCGGCGCAACCACGCGAGTTCCTTACGCGCAAGGTTCTGGCGACGCTGCTCGGCGGCATCGGCTTGGCGCGCACGCTCGGCACGCGCGAACGTCCAGTCGTTGTAACCGCCATCGTAAAAATCGACGGTGCCATCGTGGACTTCCCACGTCTTCGTGGCAACGGTATCCAGGAACCAACGATCGTGCGTGACGACGACCAGGGCTGCCCGGCGCGAAAGAACATGATCGGCCAACCACTGCACACCCTCAATATCGAGGTGGTTCGTTGGCTCATCGAGAATGAGCAGATCCAGATCTCGGACCAGCGCGGCCGCCAGGTTAACGCGACGGCGCTCACCACCGGAGAGATTGGCGACCTTGGTATCCATACCGAGGTCATTGATACCGATGCCATCGAGGACCTCGCGGATGGAAGCGTTACCCGCCCACTCGTGTTCAGCGAGTCCCAGCGGTGCAATGACGCACTCAAACACGGTGGAATTCGGGTCGAGCTCGGCGCCCTGGGTGACATGCGCCATGGCCATGTCGTTGGCTCGCGAAATACGTCCGGAGTCCGCTGGCTCCACGCCTGCCAGAATCTTCAGCAGTGTGGACTTGCCGCCACCGTTCAAACCGACAACACCGATGCGGTCGCCCTCTTGAACACCGAGGCTGACGCCGTCGAGCAGAGTCTTGAGCCCGAAGGACTTAGAAATATTCTCGCAATTAATCAGATTCGCCATGATGAGTATTTATTGTGCCCCATTCGACGTTGCCAAGCACACGCCGGACATACCAGGCCACCGGCAGCTCATCGAACTGCTCTCGGGTTACCCATTTAAACTCCGGATGCTCGCCGCTGAGCTGGACATTCTGCGTGTCGTCGGCCTCGCGTACTAGAAAGGTCACCGTGTGGAAGCGGAAATTCTCCCCGCCCAAGTCCGGATTGGAATAGTGGGCAAATTCACTGACCTCCGCTGCGCGCAGGCCGGCCTCTTCACGCAGTTCGCGCACAGCGGCCTCCGCGGGCTCCTCCCCCGCGTCGAGCTTGCCACCGGGCAAATCCCACTGGCCCCCGAGGAAGCCCTCGTATTCACGCAGCAGAAGCAGCAAGCGGTCACCTCGGAAAACTATGCAGTTGCACACCCAGCCGTCGTCGTCAGGCCAGAACTTAGTCCAAGCCAGGCTGCGCGGTTCGCGCCGGCCGATCTCGGCCCTACTGGGGGTGTCATCACGGTGCATGGGGAAAGATTGCCTGTCCTTTATTAAAAGCGCTGGTCTCGTGAGACCTCAGCGAGGCGAACGAAATCGGCAATTTCGAGCTTCTCTCCTCGCTGCTTGGGGTCAATCCCCGCTGCCATAAGCGCTTCTTCGGCTGCGGCACCAGATCCGTAAATCCCCGATAGGGCCGCACGGAGGGTCTTGCGGCGTTGCGCAAAAGCAGCGTCGATAAGCGGGAAAAGGCGCGCGCGGAATTGCGGCGAAATCTCCCACGGAGCCTCGGGGGCATCGGCGGCATTGGAGTTCTCAGGAGCGTCGGAGCGGGCGTAGCAGTCAATGCGCACAAGCCCGGAATCAACCTTCGGGACCGGCCAAAAGACGTGCGGACCAATGGCACCGGCGCGACGCACTGTGCCGTAGTAGGCGGCCTTGACGCTGGGGACGCCGTAGATCTTGGAGCCCGGCTGAGCCGCCAGCCGGTCAGCGACCTCGGACTGCACCATCACGAGCACACGGCGGATGGTGGGGAGCTCGGCAAGCATGTGCAGCAGCACCGGTACCGAAACGTTGTATGGCAGATTGGCCACCAGCGCATCTGGGGCGGTCTGAAAGTCCTCGCGGCTGACCTTCAGCGCATCTTTCTCAATGAGCTCTAGCGCGCAGCCCTCAGCGCGCTCAGTGACTGTCTGGGGCAGACGCGCCGCCAGCCGCGAATCGATTTCAACAGCCGCCGCGCGGCCGCAGTGTTCGAGCAGCCCGAGGGTCAGCGAGCCCAAGCCGGGGCCAACCTCAACAGGGTAGGAATCCTCCGGCAAGTCCGCCGCAGCGACAATTCGACGCACGGTGTTGGCGTCGTGGACGAAGTTCTGCCCCAATTTCTTCGTCGGGACAATATCCAACTGCGCCGCCAAGTCGCGTACTTCGACCGGCCCCAAGAAAGAAACTTCTGCTTTAGTCACAGTTAGATACTACGGGGTCAACACAAAAAATAGGCTTAGCTCGTTATGGCTAGACGGAACTAGCTTTAACGAAGCCCCATGGAAGCGGTACAAGCGGGCCATGCGCCCCAACCCTGACCAGCCTGGACACGCTCAGCGACAGCAATCTGCTGCTCGCGGGAAGCCTGCGATGCACGCGGTGCATACTCAGTACCGCCGTAAGCTGCCCAAGTGGAATCGGTGAACTGCAGACCACCGGAGAAACCGTTACCGGTATCGATAGCCCAGTCGCCGCCGGACTCACACTGAGCCAGCTGATCCCACACGCCGTAGCCGGCAGCCGGAGCTGCAATGCGGGACTTAGTGCCCTGGCGAATAGTGGAGATACCCGGAGCCTTTAGCTCCTTTTCTTCCAGGACCTCGCGTCCGAGCTCTTCACCATCGCGAGAGGTGACCTTGACCTGACGCTCTACCTGGCCCGGTTCACCTTCCTGCTCAACGATGCGCTCATCTTCGAACATCGAATCATCTTCAATGATGTTCTCGTGAGCTGGAATCTCCTCAGTCTCGGTGATGGTCTTATCAATCAGACGAGACAGAGCGATGCGCATCCCCTCGGTGACCGGAGCATCCAGACCCGGCTCGACGGTGTCATCTTCACGCAGTTCAATGCCACGCTGAGCCAGCACATCTCCGACGGTCATAGCCGGGACGGTCAGGTCGATGTCCTTGGCATCGTCGTGAAGCACAATATTCTTGGCACGAACGACGTCGAGTTCGACTCCCTTAGCGGAAATCTCGCCCTTTTCGACCTCGACCTTGTCCTTATCGGAGATGAGCCCCTGCTTCTTCAGACCTTCAATCAGCTCATCGGTAGTGATGGCATTGGTCTTGTGCTCCTGCGGCTTGCCATCGACAATCATCGTGACTGGCTTGGCAGAGCGGTAGACCAGCTTGCCGCCGTCCGTGAGATCGCCCTGACGCTGAACCAGGTCGCCACCGGTGGTTTCGACACCAGCCTTCTGCAGAATGGCCTTGTCATCCTTGGACCAGGTTGCGATTTGCTCAACCTTACCGTCGATTTCGACGGTGATGGTGTCATAGTTGGATGCTGCGACAGTACCACCCAGAGCAACAGCAGCGACCAGACCGCCTGCGGCAATCTTGGACGAAGTGGAGACTCCGTCATTAGCACGATTGAGATGACGCTTCTTCGCAGCACTCACGGGGTTCGTCACAGCCTTTCGGAGGATGGGGCAGCTAGCAAATGAAAGAAATACAGTTTGTAACAGTACGGTAAAGATTCAGTGTTGTCTAAAATATATCGATAAAAGTGACGGGAAATACAACAAACCGCCCCGGCTGCATTTCCACAGCTCAGGGGCGGCAATACGCCAGCACGTGCTTAAATGCCGTACACCCGACGTGCATTATCCGTCAAAATCTGTGCCATCTCCTCCGCCCCGATTTCTCGGGCTGCGGCCATCGCACGCGCCTGATGACCGATAAAAGTGGACTCGTTGCGCGCACCTCGGAAAGGCTCCGCGGTCATGTACGGGGCATCGGTTTCCACCAGCAGCTGCTCCGCCGGCGCCTCAGCCACAGCCTGCCGCAGGTAATCATTGCGTTTGAAGGTCACGTTGCCGGTAAAACTCAGCAGGTAACCGCGTGCAATGGCTTCGCGGGCAACCTCGATGGGCGAAGAGAAACAGTGCAAAATGACCGTATTGTCGTAGCCGTCCAACGCCGCCATCAGGTCTTCATCGGCGTCGCGGTTATGAATCATCAACGGCTTGCCGACGGTTGCTGCGAGCTCCATATGCCACTGCAACGCAGCCAGCTGTTCGCTCTTCGACGCGCAGCCGTCGAGGGAATCCAGCCAGTACCAATCCAATCCCGTCTCCCCCACGGCCACAACCCTGGGGTCGGCAGCCATTTCGGTTAAGCGGGCCTTGGCGTCGTCGTCAAGCTCGTGCGCGCGCGTCGGATGGATGGCGGCGGCGGCCCAGACGTTGGGGTGCGCGTGCGCAGCGGCAAAGGCCAGTTCGGTTTCCGGCATGCCATCGCCGACCGTGCAGACTCCGACGACGCCCGCTGCGGCGGCCCGGTCCATGAGCGCCGCAATCTCTTCCGGAGTTTGCGCCCCACAGGACGCGAGATGCGTGTGGGCGTCAAACAGCGGAGTGAGATACTCCGCGGGTTCTGCAATCTTGCGTTTGCGCTTTCCCATACCTCTACTGAGCCCCTACTTCACCTGTGCCCACTCGGGGCCGTGCTCAGCCAACTCAGAGTCGAGCTTGGTGAAAATCGGCTTCGGCTTGGCCAGCGCCGTACCCGGCTCAATGTCGAAGCGACGCCAGGCGGCCTTCTGATTGACGTAGTCACCGGTGATGATTGGGTAGCTCCTACCCTCTGCCGGCAGGTCAGCGCCGACCGGTTCGACCGGCATGTCGTCCTGGACTTCCTGGACTTCTGGCATTGCGGCCCAGATCCCCTCGCCGCCCAGGGTCTCGAAGACCTTCTGCGAGCTTTCCGGCAGGTACGGGGTCAGCAGCACATTGGCGTCGCTGACTACCTGCAGTGCTGTCCACAGCACGGTGGCGAGACGCTCGCGCTGGGACTCGTCCTTCGCCAGCTTCCACGGCTCCTGCGCAGCAATGTAGGCGTTGGCCTCTCCGACCAAGTGCATGGCGGCGGTGATACCGGCGCGGAAGCGGGACAGCGCAAGCGCGTCGCCGACCTCGGCGAAGGAACGCTCAGCCAGGTCGAGCAGTTCACGGTCAGCGTCAGTGAGTTCGCCCGGAGTTGGCACCTCACCGAAGTTCTTGAAAGCCATGGACACGGTGCGGTTGACCAGGTTGCCCCAGGAGTTGGCCAGCTCGTTATTCACGCGGCGGACGAACTCATCCCAGGTGAAGTCGGTGTCCTGGTTCTCCGGGCCTGCCATCGCGATGAAGTAGCGCAGCGGATCCGGACCAAACTCCGCCAGGAAGTCCTTCACATAGATGACAACGCCCTTGGAAGAGGAGAACTTCGAGCCCGACATGGTCAGGTACTCCGAGGAGACGACCTCCGTCGGCAGGTTCAACTCACCGAGCTCCCCGACCTCGCCCCCGCGGGAGCCCTCGCCACGGTAGCCCAGCAGCTCAGCCGGCCAAATCTGGGAGTGGAAGGTGATGTTGTCCTTGCCCATGAAATAGTAGGACAGCGCCTCCGGGTCATTCCACCACTTGCGCCACGCTTCCGGGTCACCAATGCGCCAGGCCCACTCGATGGAAGCGGATAGGTAACCGACGACGGCGTCGAACCAAACGTAGAGTTTCTTCGTCCCGTTTTCCGACCAGCCCTCCAGCGGAATCGGCACACCCCAGTCAATATCACGGCTCATTGCACGCGGACGGATGTCCTTCAGGATGTTCAGGGAGAACTTCAGCACGTTCGGGCGCCAGTCCTTGCGCTCCTGCAGCCACTCGGTCAAGGCCTCTGCCAGAGCCGGCAGGTCTAGCAGGAAGTGCTCAGTTTCAACGAACTTCGGGGTCTCGCCGTTGATTTTCGACACCGGATCAATCAGATCGGCCGGGTCAAGCTGGTTACCGCAGTTGTCGCACTGGTCGCCGCGGGCACCGGAAGCGCCACAAATTGGGCAGGTACCTTCGATGTAACGGTCCGGCAGGGTGCGACCGGTCGACGGGGAAATCGCACCCATCGTGGTCTGCTTGACCATATAGCCGTTTTCGTAGAGCCCACGGAAGAGCTCCTGGACAACGGCGTAGTGGTTGCGCGTGGTTGTGCGCGTAAACAGGTCGTAGGAAAGCCCCAGACCCGCGAGGTCCTGCACAATCTGGCGGTTGTAACGGTCGGCCAATTCCTGGACAGAAACGCCTTCCTTCTCCGCCTGCACAAGCAGTGGCGTGCCATGCTCATCAGTACCGGAGACCATCAGCACGTCATTGCCAATCATTCGCTGGTAGCGAGCGAAAACGTCCGAGGGGACACCGAAACCTGCAACATGGCCGATATGTCGCGGACCGTTAGCGTACGGCCACGCAACTGCTGTGAAAATGCGAGACATATTTAACAGGGTAATAGATGACCTACCATCACGATGAACTGTGCCCTCATGAAGTCTTCCAAGAACTGTCCCCTAGCGTCATCGCGCGCTCGCGCAGTCACTACGCTTATGTCCTATGTCCACTCGGTCCACCTCCTCCGACTCGGCCGCTGACTTCACTTCGCGCGCGACCACTGCGCTAGCTCGTCTTATCGCCGCCGGTCATCGCCCCGCCGCACTCGTCGGCTCCTGGTTCGGTTATCGCGCGGTTCTCGCCGCTAACGTCGAGCTCACCGCCTGCGATTCGACAGCGCTTTTCACCAGCCCCGACCCCAATGCGTGGCTATTTGGGTTCCGCCCCTACTCCGGCACCAGCGCGCATGGGATCGCTGCCTGCGTCGCATTGCTTGCCGACGACGGCACGTGGCATTTCGACGGCCCCGGCACCGGTGACCCCTCAAATCCGGATTTCCAAGCCCTTCAGGAGACCATCAAATACTCGCACGAAAACACGCGTGACGACGCGCTCCCCGCGGCCACACCACTGGAGTGGGATCAGGGCGACCGAGAACGCCACCAGCTTGCAGTGGAGAACTGTAAGGAAGCAATTGCCGCGGGCGAGGTGTACCAAACCTGCATCTCTACACGCTTTCACGCGGAGCTGAATGCGGGATCGGGCACGAACGTCGATGTGGACAATGCTGCACTAGCCCACGCCGGCGCGTGGTTTTCCTCCCGCGTGGCGCGGTATCAGCCGGCTCGAGCGGCATTCTTGCCCGGCAACCTCGATGCTGGAATTCCAATTCTGGCCTCGCTGAGTCCTGAGGAGTTCCTCATCCGCGCTGGCACAAGCGTGACTGAAACTCCTATCAAAGGCACGATTCCCGCTGACCGGCCCCCGCATGAGCTGTTGCGCAGCGATAAGGATGTCGCCGAGAACATCATGATTGTCGACCTGGTGCGCCACGACCTCGGCCAGGTGGCCAAAACTGGCACTGTGAAGGTCACGGATCTGCTCAGTGTGCGTCCGGCACCGGGCGTGTGGCACCTGTTTTCCACAGTTTCCGCGGAACTTCCCGATCAGCTCAGCCACGCTGAGCTGATCGATGCCTGCTTCCCACCGGCCTCAGTCACCGGTACACCGAAGCTGCGAGCAATTGAGCTTCTGCGCGAGTGGGAACCCGAGCCCCGTGGCGCTCACTGTGGCGCGATTGGTGCGGCCCACGGGGATGCACTTGAGCTCAATGTCGCCATTCGTACCGCTGAGTATGCAAAAGACCCGAACTCGGGGAGAGTTCGGGTCGAAGCTGGCATCGGCGGTGGCATCACCATCGGGTCTACGCCCGAGGGCGAATGGGCCGAGATTGAGGCCAAGGCCGCACCGCTGCTGTTGGAAAGCTAGTTGCGCAATTTACGAGCACGGCGGCGTTCGCGCTGTTCGGCCGCTTCCGCCAAGCGGCGCTCGCGAGCCATGCGCAGGGCAAACTGACGCTGTTCCTTGTCATCGAGGTACATCGGATCGTCGGAAAGCCCCTTAACCAGCGCCACCATCAGCGCCAAGATAACAATGACGAACGGGCTTGCCGCCAAAATGGTGATGTTCTGCAGGTTGGACAGGGCATCGCTGCCGCCGGTGACCAATAGGACAATCGCAATCAGAGCGGTGAAAATACCCCACATAGCAGTGACCGTGCGCGATGCTGTGAGTCGACCGAACTGGCTCATGGTGCCCATCACCGTGGAGGCGGAGTCCGCCGAGGTAATGAAGAAGGTAGCCAGCAGAACCATTGCGATGACGGAAGTAATCGCGCCACCCGGCAGGGATTCCAGCAGGTTGAACAGCTGGCTCTCAGCCGAGCCGTCGCCATAGATGGAAGCACCCTGCTGCTCACGAGTAATGGCGGTGCCGCCAAAGATGGAGAACCATACGGCAGAGACAATCGACGGAACTGCGACGACGGTGAAGACGAACTCACGGATAGTACGGCCGCGAGAAATACGTGCGATGAACATACCGACAAACGGCGACCATGAGATCCACCAGGCCCAGTAGAAAATTGTCCAGGAAGAGAGCCATTCACCGGCGGTGCCGTCAGCGGAAGCACTGGAGCGGGAGGCCATCTCAAAGAAGGAATCCAGGTAGCTGCCAATAGAGGTCGGAATCAGGTTCAGAATCACCACGGTAGGGCCGAGGACCAACACCAGCAGAGCCAGCAGACCTGCGGCAACCATGTTGAAGTTCGAGATGTACTGAATTCCCTTGCCCACGCCCGACAGTGCAGAGACCAAGAAGGCACAGCCCAGAACGAGAATAAGACCAATCCACAAAGGTGCGCCCTTGATGGCGTTGAACCCGTTGATTTCCAAACCGGCGGAAATCTGAAGTACGCCCACACCGAGAGAGGCTGCCGTACCGAAGACGGTGGCAAAAATCGCAAGCGCGTCGATAAGCTTGCCCAACCGCCCCTCAGCGCGACGCGCGCCGATGAGCGGGATGAACGCCGCCGAAATCAGCTGCTTTCGGCCGAGGCGGTAGGTCGAGTAAGCAATTGCGAGACCGACGATGGCGTAGAGCGACCACGGGTGCAGAGTCCAGTGGAACATCGTCGAAGCCATGGCGGTACCGACTTCCTTCGGCTGGTGGCCCGGCACGCCATCGCGATAGAAGGTCAGCGGCTCAGCGACACCGTAGAACATCAGACCGATGCCCATACCGGCGGCGAACATCATCGCAATCCAGCTAGGCGTGGAAAACTCTGGTTTCTCGTTGTCCTTGCCCAAGCGGATGTGACCGAACTTGGAAATCGCGATGGACACAATGAAGAAGACAAAGACGGTACTGGCCAAGATAAACAGCCAGCCGATGTTCTCCACGACCCAGTTCAGAGAGCTAGATGCAAACGTCGAGAAACTATCCGGCCACGCCAGGCCCCAGACGATGATTGCCAGAATTGCGACAACGGCGGGGATGGTAACCCCGAGGTTCACGGGAGCGTGAGAATCGTCGGCCCTGACTTCGCCGACGACTGACTCCCCTACTTCTTGTTGTATTTCATGCTCTGGTGGATTCGTCATTCCTCCACCATGTCCACCATTGACCTGGGATTTCAACTCAGGATGTGGATTCTCTCAGGTTTTCCTCATTTCCCGTCTGAATTACAAAACTCCCAATAACAGCGTTTACCCTGTTCACTGGCGTGCGCTGGAACATTTTCTGGCACAAAGTAACAATCGGCTAACGATTTCCCTCACGAGCAGCCAAAACCGCCTGATAGAGATCACGGTGCTTTGTCATTCCAGCCTCTGCCGCAACCTGCTTCGCGGCATCCTTCAGCCGCATGCCATCAGCCACAAGCTCCTCCACGCGGTCAACCAAGTCCTCCGTGGATACCTCCGTCGCCTGCTGCCCCGCGCCCTCAATCACCACCGTAATTTCGCCGCGGACACCTTCCTCCGCCCACGCAGCCAGCTCTCCCAGCGTCGCACGGCGAGTCTCTTCAAAACGCTTGGTCAGCTCACGGCTTACCGACGCGCGCCGCTCCTCACCCAAAATCTCCGCGGCATCGGCCAACGTAACAGCCAACCGATGCGGCGACTCAAAGAAACAACAGGCCCGCTTCTCTGTCTTCAGTGATTCCAGCCAGATCCGGCGCGCCCCCTGTTTACGAGGTGCAAAACCATCGAAGCAAAAGTGGCCGACGCCCAACCCGCTGAGAGCCAATGCGGTAGTCACCGCGCTCGGCCCCGGTACGCAGGACACGGGCACGCCCGCGTCGTGAGCAGCCGCCACCACAGCCAGGCCAGGATCCGACACCACCGGCATCCCCGCATCGGTCACCACAATGACTTTCTGTCCCGCCTTCGCCGCCTGAATCAGCGACTCAGTGCGGCTCTCTTCGTTGTGATCGAAGTTTGAAACAAACTTCCCCTTGGGGGAAATGCCCAGCGCTGTGGCCAGGTTGCGTGCTCGCCTGGTGTCTTCCGCGGCGATGATATCGGCGTCGATAAGCGCACCGCGCAAGCGGTCGGAGGCATCGGCGATATTGCCCAGCGGCGTTGCCACCAGAGTGATGCCAGGGGCCAGCGTCATTGCCTCGCTAAGAGGCGCGTTCTCGTGCGGTTGGAAGTTCGATGCCGAATGCGTCATGATTCCATAGCTTAAACTGACATTCGTGACCGATGCCGCTTTAACCCCACCACCGGAAACCAAGCGCCGCGCGAAAAAGCGTTTCCTGCGCCCGATTCCCCCGGTGCCCTCGCTGCCGCCACTGCGGCGGTGGGACAAATGGGATACCGCCACTTTTGTGGTTCTCGGAATCGTCGCAGCGCTAACCCGTTTCATCGGGCTTGCTGCCAAGACCGACAATGGCACCCCGCTCTTCGATGAAAAGCACTATGTGCCGCAAGCATGGCAGATTCTGGAGTCCACCCGCGACCCCATCTCGTCTGGCATTGAGGACAATCCCGGCTACGGTCTGATTGTGCATCCGCCAGTGGCCAAGCAGGTCATCGCCGTGGGCGAATGGATCTTCGGTTACTCACCAATGGGCTGGCGGTTTATGTCGGCGGTGTGTGGCACGCTGGTCATACTGCTGCTCATGGACATCGTCCGACGCATCTCTCGCGGCTCGCGGTTGGCAGTGGGTATCGCTGGTCTCTATGCGCTTGCCGACGGAGTGCTGTTTGTCTCCTCCCGGGTCGGCATGCTGGACATGATTCAGACCTTCTTCATCACTGCGGCCGCGTGGGCACTTCTCATCGACCAGGTCGATGCCCGCAAGCGCCTGGAATCCGCCACGGAGCTAGGTAGTTTCGGCCCCTATCTCAGTTATCGCTGGTGGCGACTGCTCGCCGGCATCATGCTGGGGCTTGCCACCGGGGTGAAGTGGTCTGGCCTGTATTACATGGCCGCATTCGGCCTGTGGTCCGTCTTCACGGATTTGGTCTCCCGCAAGAATGCCGGTGCGCACAAACCCGTGCTCGGCGCACTCGCCCGGGATACCGTCCCGGCGTTGCGTGATCTGGTGGTAGTCCCACTGGGCGTTTACTTCTTAAGTTGGCGTTCCTGGTTCGCCGAAGAAACGTCGGTCTATCGCCATGTCTCGCCCGAAGACCGCGATACGGGACTCCCCGGCACCGACTGGCTTCCCGAGGCCCTGCAGAACTACCTGCACTACCAAAACAGCGTGCTGAAGTTCCACGCCGAGCTGACCACCTCTAATGGCCACAAACACCCTTGGGAGTCCAAGCCTTGGGAGTGGCTGGTGAGTTGGCGGCCAATGCTCTACTACTCCACCGAAACCACCTGCAGTGACGGCCAGGAGTGCAAGGGCTGGATGATGCTCTTTGGCACCCCACCCATCTGGTGGTTGCTGGTCCCCGTGGTCCTGTGGGCCACATGGCGTTGGCTCGGCCGCCGCGACGGCCGCTACGCGCTGCCAGTCATCGGTTTCCTCGCCTCGTGGCTGCCGTGGGTCATCGGCTACGACCGGCAGATGTACTTTTTCTACGCCACCGCGCTGATTCCATTCGTACTCATCGCCTTTGCTCTGCTTGCCGACGATCTCTCACACTGGCGGCCCCGCGGTAAGCCGGTGGGGTTGGTAATCGTTGGCACGCACGCCGCACTAGTGGTGACCGCGTTTGTGTTCTGGCTGCCGATTTTGACCGGCTACCCGCTGCCTCTCAACCACTTTGAATGGCGGTTCTGGTTGCCGTCTTGGAGCTAGTCCCGCTGTGGTGGCACGCCTGTGACCGGCAACCCCGAGGCGGCCCGCCATGCCTGTGCGATTGCCGTCGGCGTATAGCCACCCAGCCACACAACGGCCAGCGTCAAAGCGGAGACAAACATCAAGGCCAGACCAGCGATCTCTGATGCTCCCTGGGCACCGATGAGAATGTCACGAATACCAAAACCGATGCTGAACGTGGCGACGGCACCGTAGACCGGCGCCATGCCCATGGCAGCACGCGGCCGCCAAGCAGCCCAGAACAATCCCACTGCCAATGCAAGCCGAATTGCCGCGAGTTGAATGGCAAGGCGTGCTCCGAGCTCCATTGGGTCAACGGTGGCAGTGGAACCGTCGATAGGCGATCCCGTGCTTGTTGCGATTCCCGCACCGTCCTGCGGCTGTGTCGAGGAAAGTCCAAGCGTCATCATGTCGGAGGCGTCGACCAGCGTCGCAATCCCCCAGACCGCCCAGCAAAGTCCCAATGCGATGAGCACCCCGCGGGCTGTGCCGGCTATGAGCAGCCAAGCGCGCTCACGCCGGCGGCGCTCCGGTTCGATAGAGACCAAAATGCGCTCCGAGAGATCATCCGTGGAAATCTCCGGCATGCCATCGGCAGGCCCAACCGTAAGGGCGCGGTTCAGCCGCACCGCTCGCTCGTACCAAGCTCGGCACTCCTCGCAGGCCCCAAGATGGGCATCGATGACTTCATCGGCAATACTTGCCTGCTCGCCATCGAGGCGAGCGGACAATGCTGCGCGAATTTCCTCGCACTCCACGGGGAATCTCCTCCGCTTTTAACTCTTAAGGGGGTTGTACCTAATGAGGTCTTACCTGATGAATTGCCTGTCCAAACTGAAACGGCCGGCTCCGAAAACGAAAATCATCACCAGACCGCCGATGAGTGACATCACGAGCTCCGCACCGTTGTCACGGATAAACAGGCCATTGCCCAGGTGCATCGACCACCAGGCACCAATCATCTCAATGATGAAGACCATCGCCACCGTCGGGGCCAAGAGCCCCAGAATCAGCAACGCGCCTCCGACCAGTTCGACTAGAGCGACAACCCAGACCGTCAAGTGCGCCTGCGGGATATTCGCAGCGACAAAGTAACCGGTCGTCTTGTCAATACCGGTGACAAAAATCTTGTCCCAGCCATGGCAGATGAAGATAATTCCGAGTATTAGGCGGAGAATCACGAGCGCGATATCGCGCATTACCGGTCGATCCATGAGGGACATGCTACCCGACGGCACGGTCAAAGCACGGTAGCACTGCGGCAGCGAAAGGCCAGCGACTTTAACATGCAAAAAGGCTTCTCCCAACCCCTCGGGAGAAGCCTTCCGCCAAACACACCCGGTGTGTCATGTCTTAGGTAGTGACATCGTAACAGGCCGAGTTTCTAACAAAAAATCGCGCTGACGTGCTCAGACAACTTTAAGGTTGTTCTACGGCTCAGCTCACAGGACTAGCTCACACGAGCCTGTGGCATTTCGTCATAATCGTCGTCATCAAAGCGGTAGTCAGTGTAGGCCAGATCTGCGAAATCCGGGTCCTCATCATCAAGCTCGACCACTACCGCGCCCGGACGGCGCAGACGCTGTGGAATTCCCAGCTCATCATCCTCGCGGTTACGCACGCCGAGGCGGGCCATCTTCATACGGCGAATTCGGCGAGCCCGCAGTTCCTGCTCTGCACGCACGGTGCGGCGCAGGTTGACCAGATACAGGGTCATCAAGCCGACACCGACCAGTGGAATCCACCAGGTCCAACCACCGGCGAAAGCAGCGATGATGACCGTGACCGCGATGAACGCTGCCAGCCCAGCAACCGAACGGCGGCGGCGGGCAAAGCGAGTCTCAGCGTACTGGGCATCCGAAATCGGATCGAACCCACCACGACCACGGCGCTTCTCAGCGAACGCGTAATCATCTTCGGTCAAGGTGTCATCGACAGCGACTGCGTCATCGTTGGACTCGACACTGTGGTCGCTGTCGTCCTCGACGGTCTCGTCGGGTTCCGCCTGCTCGTCTACGGTGTCTGCTGCCTCTTCAGTCTCAGAGAGAGCCTCAGCGTCCGCGTGCTCAGCGTCAGCCGCGGCACCGGAATCAGCGTCAGATTCAACGGCATCTTCGAACATCAAGTCATCGGCGTCGACAAACTGACGGCGAACGTCAACGCTCACATCGGAAGAGGACTCATCTGCACGAACCACGTCACCTTCGGCGGAGGCAACGGCGGAGTCAGATTCAGCATCCTCGTCATTAACGACAGCCTGCAGCGACTGGTCTGCAGACTCATCATCGGACACGTCCATGTCAGAGCGGTCAGAAGACTCAGCAGTGGCTTCCTCGGTAGCGGAATCATCCGCCTGCGGGGTCTCCTCTTCTGCATCTGCCGCTTCCAGCTCGTAGACGATATCGCCGTCAACGACGGCCGGGTCGGCCGCCTCGTCCACGGTGTCGTCGATAAGCACGTCGCTGACATCGAAGTCATCGTCGACCTGCGCGTCAACGGTTTCGAGAGAATCGTCGACTTCTTCGGCTACGCGCACGTCCGACTCCTTAAAAGACGGACGGCGGCGCGTCGTGGCCAACTCCTCGCCACCACGATGCAGCACGCGGGTCTTACCTAGCGCATCGGAAGTACGACGAATCGGCTTGCGCGTATTGACCACCAGCGGGGCCAGCACAAACAGCCACAGTACAACGATGAGTATCAGCAACAGTGAAGTTGACATATTTTGTGTCTCCTTGCGATTTCGCCCGGGGTTTCGCCGTCTCTCCCCGGCCCAAATACGCCACCCACATGCCCTTCCACAGAGGCATTTGCGAAGGCAGTCAGCGTATCTAGAGCGAATTCGCCCAATAGTAGAGTTGTCATCACCCTATCGGCGTGTGTTACTCAGACTACTCAGGCGCGCCGTTGCGGTGGGTATTTCTCCGCCTCTTCATATTGCGCGCGACCACTCGCCACGATGAGGTCCACTGCACTGTCCTCCCCCACCCGCGCATAAGTCAGATGATCGCGCCACGCGCCATCCATATGGAAGGCTTCCCGCGCCACGCCTTCGTACTCGAACCCACAGTTTTCCAGCACGCGTATCGACGGGACATTGCTGTCCAACACAGTCGCTTCAATTCGGTGGACGCCAACTCTCTTGGCATAATCCGACGCCAACGCCACTGCCGCAGTGGCGACCCCTCCACATGTAAAGCCGCTGCCGACCCAGTAGCCAATCCATGCGTGAGCGACGGGGAAAGGTGTAATACCGCCGAGTGTGAGCATGCCAGCGAACTGGCCGTCTACTTCAATGGTGGAGACAATCATGTCTCCCGCAGCCTCTGAACGACGCCAACTGCGCAGGTTACGGCGGAAAACAGAAGCCTTGTGGGCGTTATCCCAGTCGTCCTCGAGGGTTGGCTCCACGGGGCGCAAAATGGGCTCGTCGCGCAGCCGCAGTGTCCGCCATGCAGAGGCATCAGAGCGCTCTGGCACACGCAGGCGGACTCGGCCGCCACTGGTTACTAGACGAGAAGTACGCACAGCAACAATACTCGCGGTAGTGGAGTGAGGTTAGGCCTGGCGCGCCATGAACAGCACGTCAACTACATCTCCCGGACGCACGTGCAGCACGTCTTCCGGAATCACGATGAGGCTGTTGGCTTCCGACATACCGGCCAAAAGATGGGCTTGCGCACCGCCGGAACCTCCCAGCGGCTGCACCATGTATTCGCCGGTCTCGCGGTCACGCATGAGCTGGCCACGGATGTAGCCACGGCGCTTCTCCGCCGACTCGATCGGGCCGACAGCACGAGCGGTGACAGCGCGGCGGCGGGGATTGCGCTTCCCCAACGCCAGTCGGATGAGGGGACGAACCATGACCTCAAAAACGACCAATGCGCCGACCGGATTCGACGGCAGGAGGAACGTTGGAATCTTGTCATCTCCCAGCAGACCAAAGCCCTGGACTGAACCAGGATGCATAGCGATGCGGGAAACATCAACCTCGCCCAATTCAGCCAGCACACGGCGAATCTGCTCACCCGCGGCACCGCCGACAGCCCCCGTGATGACCAAGAGCTCACTGCGAATGAGCTGGCCTTCGATGATTTCCCGGATGCGGCGGGGCTCACCGGTGGCAATACCCACTCGGTGTACCTCAGCCCCAGCATCGCGGCCGGCTGCAGCCAGCGCGTAGGAGTTGACGTCGTAGACCTGACCGAGCCCCGGTGTGCGGTCAACATCGACCAACTCATTACCAATGGAAATCACGGACATACGTGGCTTGGGGTGCACCAAAACCTTCGAACGCCCCACCGCTGCCAGCAATCCAACCTGTGACGGCGAAATCACCGAGTCCAAGGACACCGCCACGTCACCCGGCTGCACGTCGTCACCGACCTTGCGCACAAAGTCACCGGAGTAGACCGGATGGAGAACATTAACTCGACGGCCACCGCGGTCGGTCCAGTTTAGGGGCACGACGGCGTCGGCAAGCGATGGCAGCGGCGCACCAGTTTGTACGCGCACGGCCTGCTTCGGCTGGAGACGCATCGGGTGGTGAGAGCCGGCTGTCACCTCACCGACAACAGGCAGCTCGACCTCGCGAAAATCAACATCACTCTGACGCGCATCCGGAGGTAAAGAACCAGATTCGCCGACGATATCGACAGCGCGCACCGCATAACCATCAATCGCTGACTGCACGAATCCCGGCAACGGCTGCTCTGCGATGACATCTTCAGCGCACAGCATGCCGAGGGATTCCGAAATAGCAACGCGCACAGGATCAGGCATCACAGCGTGTGCGGTGATTGCCGCCAACTGTTCTTCCACAGAACGCATGTTTTACCTTCCTCGGCACCAACCCGCGGTGCGCTTTATGCTATTCAGCTTCTCAGTACAAGCCTCTATAAAAAGGCTTTAAGCCTGTTCATCCTGCGCCAGACGCTGCTGCATGTAGTCGCGCAGCCCCTCGCCGTAGTCCGGATGCCTGAGTCCAAAGTCTACGCAAGCACGAATGAAGCCACCAGGATTTCCCAGGTCATGGCGGAACCCCTTGTGAACGACCACATGAACCGGATGCCCCTCTTGAATCAGCAGCTCAATTGCATCGGTGAGCTGGTATTCGCCGCCCTTACCGCGCGGGATGCGGCGCAGCGCATCGAAGATGGCGCGATCGAGCAAGTAACGTCCGACTGCAACGAAGTTGGATGGAGCATCCGCAGGGTCCGGCTTTTCCACCATGCCCTTGACTCGCTTCACATCGTCCCAGGCATCAGCGTCGGCCGCGTCAGCACCGAGCTCACCAGACTCCGCCGGGGTGGCGTCCTCAATATCGAAGACACCGTAGTTGTAGACCTCTTCATGAGGAATTTCCAGCGCACACAGCACCGAACCACCAAAGCGCTCGCGCACTTCCGTCATCCGATCCATCACGCCCACTGGGAGCACGAGATCGTCGGGAAGCATGACAGCAACGCTGTCCTCATCGTCTTCGAGCAGCGGCTCTGCGACCAACACCGCATGCCCCAGGCCCAGCGGTCGATCTTGAACAACGGATTCCACGCGAATGACCTCGGTGGCGCGGCGTACCTTCGCTGCAATCTTGTCCTTGCCACGCTCGGCGAGAGTCTGCTCAAGGTCCGGGCGCGGGTCGAAGTGCCCAAGCACGCCATCCTTACTCGGCGCTGTGACAATAGCCAGGCGTTGCGCACCAGTGGCGGCGGCCTCTTCAGCAATCATCTCGATGCCCGGCGTATCAACTACGGGCAGCAATTCTTTCGGCACTGTCTTGGTGGCAGGCAAGAATCGCGTACCCATGCCCGCGGCAGGAACGATGACAGTTCGAACCGGAGTAGTCATGTCCGAACCAGACTCTTTAGACGATGAGACCATAATGGCAACGATACCTATATAACTTCCATTTGCTCGGAGGCTGACCCCGCTTTTTCAACGCATTAATCAGAAATTTTCTCCTGCGCTGACGACAGAGGTCGCTCCCCTACCTGACAGAGTAGGTTTGCAGGTATGGCTCCGCTTCCCGAAACCACGTCTGATTTCAAAGCCCGCACACGGCACGAGGTACTCGCCGCACGCGCCGCCAAGGGGCAGCGTGAGCGCATGCTTGACGACGAAGCACTGGTACAGCGGTTGCAAGAATGGTTATCCAACACCGTCGGCGACCTCGCAAAACCTGTCATTGCCGCTTATGTCCCCGCTGGTGACGAACCCGGCGCAAGCGTTTCTAGTTCGACTGGCGGTAAGCCCGGCCAGGGCTTTGTGGAGGCTCTGGCAAACGCGGTTTCCGGAGCACGAATTCTGCTTCCCGTCTGCCCGCCCGGTCCACCACAACCGCTGCACTGGGGTTACTACAACGGCAGCTTCCACAAGGGCCGATTTGGACTCTTGGAACCTGTTTCGGTGGAAGACTCTGCTGGCCCAGCTGAGCTGGGTGTTGCCGACGCCATTATCCTGCCGGCAGTTGCGGCCGACCCCGCAACCGGGATGCGGTTAGGGCGTGGCGCTGGTTACTACGATCGCAGCTTGGTTTTCGCTCGACGCGACAGTGATACGGATGGGGTGAGAGCTGCGGCCATCGCTGTTGCAGTTTTCAACACCGAATTGCGCACGGAGCTTGCCTACGATGAGCACGACATTCCTGCCGATTATGTGATCACGCCAGCGGGGATTTCACAGATTTAATGGAACCGATTCCGGGATTTTCGCGCCTAACTTAATATGAGCCCAAAATATTCGTCCCGGTTTCCGCGTCCATTCCGAAAGCTCCGCCCCACAACTATTCGGCGAATAGTTGCAGTCACAGTTTTCCTATGTGCCGTCGGACTGGCGGCGGTGGAGTCATTGACACCTCGCAGCGGCCATATCCGGGTCATGATTAGCGCCAAATCCATTGCCGCTGGCGCATCGGTGGCAGAAGAAGATGTGGCTTTCAAGGACATTCCCCGGGATCTCGTTCCTGGCGGGGCCGTAACGGACATCGCTGCTGTGCGGGGACGCACCCTGGCCACCGGCATGTCACCAGGAGAGATACTTACAGAGCAGCGAATGGTCGGCCCGTCACTTGCCAAGTCGCTGACGGGGACGTCGGAAAGCAAAATTATTGCCATCACGTTGACTGATGTGGGCATCGTGTCCGCTCTTCGCACTGGTGACAGCGTGGATATTGTGTCGACCGCGGATGAGCGCGGGATGGCGGCACCGCTTGCACACGGAGCGAGAGTGGTCAACATCGTCGACGATGAGGTGGTTTTGGTTGCACTGCCCACCGGCGCCGCGGAGGTGGTGGCAGCGACATCGCTAACGTCCCCGCTCACACTGTTACTCGCGGGATAGTGACCAAAATCTCATTGATTACCAGATTTTATGCCCCTGAACAGTGCTTTTTGCAGAAAGTTGACTTGTCCCATAACTTAGCGAAGGGATACAATGGACAGGCAATTCAAAACTACGATGAGAGCTAAGAAGAGTGGCACTGCCAGACATCGCACTGCCCCGTCTCTGAAATCGTAGGGGCCTGCACTGAGCAACGCGATGACTCACAGGTCTCGTTTGGTTTGTTCCGTTTCTACAGAAGGAAATTTCCTATGCTTAAGGGCTTTAAAGAGTTCATCATGCGCGGCAACGTCATCGACCTGGCGGTCGGTGTTGTCATCGGTGCTGCGTTCACCGCAATCGTCACTGCTTTCACCGACAGCCTGCTCGAGCCGCTGCTGAACACCATCGGTGGCGCTGAGGTCACTGGCCTCGGCTTCGAAATCATCAAGGGCAACCCGTCGACCTACCTTGACTTCGCAGCTGTCATCACCGCAGTCATCAACTTCCTGCTGGTCGCAGCGGTTGTCTACTTCGTCATCGTTGCTCCGATGAACAAGTTCAACGAGATGCGTGAGGCTCGTCTGGAGACCTCCGCTGAGCCAGAGGTCACCGAGGCTGACCTGCTGACTGAGATTCGTGACCTGCTGGCAGAGCAGAACGGCAAGCCGAAGACGGAGCTGAACTAGCCTCTAGCTGCTAGTTGCAGGCTTCCGATAAGAAGCGAACTAACGCTTTTACACAGCGCTCATCCCCAATGGGGTGGGCGCTGTTTTGTCCAGTAGTCCACATCAAAATCACGAGCATCCTCCGGGGATTCATCGTGATAGTGCACTGTGCGCGCGGTTTTCGCACTGCGTGACTGGGCAAAGTTTTTCGCCGGTGCACCTGCGCGGCGGCGCTGCCTACGGCTTCCACTGCGCGGCGCAGCTTGCTCGGGCTGATTGGGCTGCTTAGCGTCGCCCATTCCTAAACGCTCCAGCGGCAGAGATCATCAAGCACATGAGAGACCAGCGGGAGAATTGTCGCCATGCCATCGCGCACTGCAGCGCGAGACTCCGCGAGATTGATAATCACTGTCTGACCGGACACACCGGCCAAACCGCGGGACAGACCGGCATCCAATGCGCCAGCTCCCATACCGGAGTTACGAATAGCCTGCTCGATGCCCTGCAGTCGCACATCGAGAACCTTGCGAGTGGCATCCGGGGTCTTCGCACGAGGCCCAACACCAACACCGCCCACCGTAACGACCAAATCTGCGCCACCGACAACAGCGGTATCTAGAGCCTTCCGGATCTCACGCTTCACTGCACCAGTGCTGACCACGGCATCGACCGAGTAGCCGTCTTCTTCCAACAGCTCAACCATGAGCGAAGCCGCACCATCCGGGTTCTCGAAATGGTCACCCACGAGGACAACGAACGCATTTCGAACCTGGCCGTCGTCGTTGATAAGACGCTCCATCTCAGCGAGGTTGACGTCACTTGGCTCAGTACTCACGGTTTCACTCATCTGCTCTATCTCGCTTTCTCCCACAGCTTTTCACTCGAAGTTTCACTCGAAAACTCTTCTACAGATGGTGAGGTACTCACTCCACCACGCTGCCTATCAATCCTGGGCTTCTGCCAAGGTGACATCGACCGTTCGCTCGTTGCCGCCTCGCTCATCTGTAACTGTAAGTGTGACAGAATCCCCGATCCGATGCGACCGAATAGCCGCAATTAGTGCAACGCCGTTGTCAAGTGTGCGGTCATCAACCTTGGTAATCAGGTCACCATCTTTCAGCCCCGCTTTATCAGCTGGGCCACCTGGCGTTACCTCTCGCACCAGTGCACCACGTGCAATCGGACGCGAATCGATCTGGGCGCCAATGACAGGCATCCGCGCCTTGCCGGAATCGATCAGGTCTTCCGCTATGCGACGAGCCTGATTAACCGGAATTGCGAAACCAAGGCCAATGCTGCCCGCCTGTTCCGATGCCTCACTGTTAGAGGCAATCACGCTGGGCACACCGATGAGGTTGCCTTCCATATCCACTAGCGCTCCGCCGGAGTTACCCGGATTAATCGCCGCGTCGGTCTGGATTGCATCAATGACCGAGGACTGACCGTCTTCACCAGCGGCGGTCACTGGACGGTTTTTAGCGGAGACAATGCCCTGCGTAACAGTGGAGGTCAGTCCCAGTGGCGAACCAACGGCCACCACTTCCTGGCCAACCTGGACCTGCGAGGAGTTACCCAGAGAGATTGGGCGCAGCCCGTTAACACCTTCAATTCGAATAACGGCAATATCAGTCGCTGCATCCCCTGCAACCAGAGTTGCCGGGTGCGTGGTGCCGTCGGAAAGCAGGACTTCCATATGTGCGTCCGGACCTGCGCCTGCGACGACGTGATTATTCGTCAGCACCAGGCCGTCGGACGACAGAATGGAACCTGAGCCCGACGCCGTGCCCCGCTCCGAGACAGTGGTGATGGAGACGACACTGGGAAGGACCTTCTGCGCGACCTTCTCCACGGACCCCTCAGCTGCTGCTACCTGACGGGTTTCCGCAGGCTTATCCAGCGCGTTGTCCGCGGGAGCCGACGACTGCGAGTTGTGAACTACCCATGCGCCGACACCGCCACCAATACCGGCCGAGCACAGCATCAGGGCAGCGACTGCCAGCGCCCCCATGCCCTTAGCCCCCTGGGCACCCTTGGTCTTCTGCTGATTGGCCGCAACATCCCACTCTGAACCGCCTCCGTAAGCGCCGTTCGGCTGAGACGGGATGGTGTTGTAGTGGGAATTCTCCCAGCCGCGCTCGTCGGCAGAAAACTGGTTTGTCTCACCAGCATTCCCCATGGCACGGTTCTCGCTGAAGTTGTGAGACTGCGAGGAGTAGTGTCCCCGCTCATCTCCTCGCGAGGAATCGTTGAAAGAGTTGCTCATACGTAATACCTTGCACTGTCTGTCTAACAATTGGCTGAGAGCAGTCTGCAGTCTCGCCGAAAATTCCCCGAATGAAACACCGAATCCCCGCCACGCACTTCCTTAAAAGGCTGCGCGCAGCGAGGATTACATCAGCTTTGACGTGGGGTTATGCGTTTCTAGCTAGGCTCTTGAGCGGAATCGGAGTCGTCACCTTTTCCGCTGTGCGGACTGCCCGGCAGCGTTACTCTCATCAAGGCACCGCCATCATCGGACTCATCGGCAGTAATCGTACCCCCGTGGCGAACGATGACCGACTTCACAATGGCCAAGCCCAGGCCGGATCCAGGCATCGACCGCGACTGAATGGAACGGTAGAAACGCTCGAAGACCTTGTCTCGATCTTCCTTCGGGATACCTGGCCCCGAGTCCGCCACCGTGAATTCAGCAACAACCTCGCTGAGCGGCGTCAGACGAACCCGCACGGTGCCATTTTCTGGCGACCACTTTGCAGCATTGTCCATCAAGTTCAAAACTGCGCGACCAAGACCCGCCGAATCCCCGTAGACATACCACGGAGCTGTCTGCACATCGAAAGTAATGTCCGGACGACGACGCTCAACACGCGCCAGCGACGTGGAAATGATTTCGTCGACATCGACATGCTCAATAACCTGTTGCGGGCCATCTTCGCGTGCCAGATCAACCAGGTCACCGACCAGCGTCGACAGCTCTTCCAGCTGTGCGATGACGTCAGCTTCCAGATCCGCGCGATCCTCATCCGAGATTGCCGCTCCCGAACGGGAGGCCATCATCAGCAGTTCAATATTTGTGCGTAACGACGTCAGCGGAGTCTTCAACTCATGACCAGCATCTGCAACCAGCTCCGCCTGCTTAATGCGCGACGCTTGAAGTGCAGCCAACATCTCATTGAAGCTGCGGGTGAAGCGCGCAAGCTCATCGTCGCCCTCCACAGGGATTGGGCGCAGCTCGTCGGTTTCCGTCACCCGCTCCGCAGCAATGCGCAGCCGAGTGACCGGGCGCAGACCCGTTGTTGCCACCGTAATACCTGATCCGATTGCGAAGAGGATTCCGATAGCAGAGATACTCAGCAGCACTGCACTGAGCGCTTTCAAGACCGACTGCGTCGAGCTCAGATCCTGCGAAAGGATCAGCGTCGCACCGTCTTCGGAGCGGACGGCGTATACACGACGGCCGTTGTACTCATCGGTGCGAATCGATTCCTGTCGATTCCCCCGCAACACCGCAAGTTCGGGGCCACCAATAGAGATTGAGCCACCGCCTTTGCCCGCCACACTGCCGTGGGCAAAGTACACCGCGTCCAAATCGGGGTTCAGAATCCTGTTCGAGTCCGCTTCAAAGGAGGGGCCAATGGCAAACTCCGAAGCGTACGGTGACATCAGCAGCTTTTCCGCCTGGCTACGGAGGTTACTGTCCACCTCGCGGTATAGCGCTGCCTGCACAGTAAAAAATGCAGCCAGCGTCATCAGCCCCACCGACATCGCCACAATGAGCGCTGTCAGAATAGTCAGCCGCCAACGCAGCGAAGGGATACGCGAGCTCCGCGGCAGGCCGGGAAGCGATTCCCCTGCCATCGTCTCAGTATTCGCGGACTTCTCTTGCTTACCGACGGTACCTTGCCCCGGATTGACCTCCGTGGCAGAACGCTGATTTGATTGCACGCCACCGCCGGTCGAACGACGACGGCGCAACATCACGGTGCGGTCTCCCGCATCACATAACCGACACCACGAACGGTGTGAATCAGACGCGGCTCTCCCTCTGCCTCAGTCTTACGACGCAGGTAACCAATGTAGACCTCCAGCGCATTGCCGGACGTCGGGAAGTCATAGCCCCAGACATCCTCCAAGATGGCGGTACGGGAGAGTACACGCCGCGGGTTGCTCATCAGCAATTCCAGCAGCGCAAATTCTGTACGAGTGAGGCTAATGCGGCGTTCACCGCGGAAGACCTCACGAGTTTCCGGGTCCAAGGAGAGATCCTCAAACTGCAGAGTTGCGGCATCCTCCATCGCAGGCACTTCCAAAGCAGAACGACGAAGTAGCGAACGGACACGAGCGAGCAGCTCTTCCAATGCGAACGGCTTGGGCAGGTAGTCATCTGCGCCGGCATCAAGACCAGCTACGCGCTCGGAGACCGAATCACGTGCAGTCAACATCATGACCGGCAGATCATCGCCTTCGCTGCGCAGCCGACGGCAAACATCCAGGCCGTCCAGCTTCGGCATCATGACATCCAAAATGGCCAAATCCGGACGATCCTTGGCAATCTTTTCCAAGGCCTCTGCGCCATCCTCGGCGAGCTCGACCGTGTAGCCATTAAAAGTCAACGATCGCCGCAACGCTTCGCGTACCGCTTGATCGTCATCAACTACCAAAATCTTCATACTGCCCATTGTGCCTTGAAAATATAAGGTGAGTGTAAATGTGACACAGATTCTTCGTGAGAGTGCTCCCATAAAACCTGGCCATAGAACTGAAAAACCTCACCCCATCGCCGAGTACAAGCGATGGGGTGAGGTTTAAAAAGCTCTTTATCAACTGTTCCTTACACACTGAACGCGCTCTGGGCGCTCGAAGCGCTCTTCGGTTCAGCGAGGAACGTTGTCAGCATCCTAAAAGATGCGCGTTAGAACTTCTCGACGTCAACCAGGCCGAGCTGAACAGCCTTGGCGATGCGACGAGGAACGTTGTAGACGCGGCCGTTTACCTTGACTTCCTGGAGAGCGACGTTGTTGCTCTTCCACTGGGAACGGCGAGCGCGGGTGTTAGCACGCGACATGCGACGCTTTGGTACTGCCATTTTCTTATTCCCCTCCTATTCTTAGTTCTTCTTCGCGCGGCGAATGCGGTTACCGTAACGGCGCTGGAACTTCTCGACGCGACCAGCGGTGTCCATGACACGCTGAGCACCGGTCCAGAACGGGTGCGACTCGCTGGTGACGTCAACGACGATCAGCGGGTACTCGTTACCGTCTTCCCACTCGACAGTGCGGTCGGAGGTGGCGGTGGAACGGGTAAGGAAAGAGTGACCCGTGCCTGCGTCCTTGAAAACCACCGGGTGGTAATCAGGATGGATGTCCTTCTTCATTAATTCTCGTTTCCCTCAGGATTGAACTTCAGGTCGCTTTCCCCCAGCTAAGAGTGAGAGAATCGTGCCTGAGTTGGGTACGAACACGACTTACAATGACACGTACCGGGTCAATATTTCTATAAACCGGCATGTGACACTCGATGGAATATTACAGGCTCGAGCCCGAAAATTAAAAAAGGGCCCTGCACTAACGCCCGTCGACAAGCACGAACTCTATGACGACCCGCGAGAGTCGCGCCGAGAAAACCACAGTGGAACAGCGATTAGGTTATCCCGCAACTCGTGTGTAAACTGTTCTCTCGCTGTTGTCTAGTTATTCGTTTACGCGCTCAGCGTCGAGTGTCAGTGGGCAGCGCCCCGGAAAAGGCCAGGTGGATTCCTCGGTTATTCAATAGTCCGGCGTGGCGCACCAGTGATGTCGGCATTGGGCGGCAAGGAAGCAAAGGAATCCCTATGTCGGCGATTTGCCAGGTTACGGGACGCAAGCCGTCTTTCGGCAAGACCGTGTCCCACTCCCACCGGCGCACGTCGCGCCGTTGGAACCCCAACGTGCAGCGTAAGAAGTTCTACCTCGCCTCTGAGGGGCGTCACATCACTCTGAATGTGTCCCCGAAGGGTCTGAAGACCATCGACAAGTACGGTATCGAGGCTGTTGTTGCTCAGATTCGTGCACGTGGGGAGAAGATCTAAAAAATGGCACGTAATGACATTCGTCCAATCATCAAGCTGAAGTCCACTGCGGGCACCGGTTACACCTACGTGACCCGTAAGAACAAGCGCAATACCCCGGACCGTATCACCATTAAGAAGTACGATCCGGTTGTCCGCAAGCACGTCGAATTCCGCGAGGAGCGCTAATTCATGGCTAAGAAGTCCAAGATTGCCAAGAACGAGCAGCGCAAGGAAATCGTCGCTCGTTATGCAGAACGTCGCGCTGAACTGAAGCGCATCATCAAGTCCCCGCACTCCACTGACGAAGAGCGCATGGACGCACAGTACGAGCTGAACCGTCAGCCGCGTGACGCGTCCCCGATTCGCGTCCGCAACCGTGACGCTGCAGATGGTCGCCCGCGCGGCTACCTCCGCAAGTTCGGTCTGTCCCGTGTCCGCGTTCGTGAGATGGCCCACCGTGGCGAACTCCCGGGCGTCCGTAAGTCCAGCTGGTAAGTCGAGGAGCACCAATGAAGCGCAATCACTCTAACAAGAAGGCGCGGATGGAGCAGTCCCGCCGCCCGAAGAAGAACCCGCTCAAGGCCGCAGGCGTTGAGAAGGTTGATTACAAGGACATTAACCTGCTCCGCCAGTTCATCTCTGACCGTGGCAAGATTCGTTCCCGCCGCGTCACCGGTCTGACTCCGCAGCAGCAGCGCCAGGTCGCTACCGCTGTGAAGAACGCCCGCGAGATGGCACTCCTGCCGTTCACCAGCCGCTAAAGATGGCTGGTCGGCGGGAGCCGATCATTCGAACACCCGCCGAAAGGCCTTATTTACGCGCTGGCCGCATGACGATACATGCGATAACAGCGTAAAACGGACTCAGTCCTTCCCCACCGAGGGGATTGGATTGGGTCCGTTTTTTATTGTCTAAAATATGCACTTATGCCCGCTCTCACCGAAATATTCACCGGCTTTGGTTCCGTCGCAGTACTGATCATTGTTGGCTGGTTGTTTGGGCGCAGTGAGATCGTCGATAAGCGGGCATCTTTTACCCTGAACATGGTCGTGTTCTGGATCGCGATGCCGTGCATGCTCGCGCACACTCTCGCAACGGCGGATTCGGCGAGCATCTTCGGTTCGGCGTTTGGTGTCGCGGCACTGTCGGCGCTTGGCACGGCGGCGTTCTACCGGATTTTTGTGGCGCCCATGTTCAAACAGCGCGGCGCCGATGCTGTGGTCGGCGCGATGTCGACGAGTTACAACAACGTCGCTAATCTCGGCGTGCCCATCGCAGTCGCAGTGCTTCACGACGCTACCGCCGTCGTCCCAGCCCTTATCTTTCAGATTGCCTTCTATGCGCCCGCTTCCATGACGGTGCTGGAAATCCTCACTAACCGCGGTCATTTCCGGCCGCGCAATGTCATCATGGCACCGCTGAAGAACCCAATCTTTCTGGCGGCGATGGTGGGGCTTGCGGTTAATGCGTTTGCTATCGAAGTACCTCAGTTCGTAGCGCATCCAGTGGGGCTATTGGGGCAAGCCGCAGTGCCAATGGCACTTCTGGCCTTCGGTATTAGCCTGCATGGCATGCCGTTTATGGAAGCCGGCCGCTCCCCTCGTCGCGCCGTCGTGGTGGCGTCTATGCTGAAGCTTTTCCTCCACCCCGCGCTCGCTCTGCTGTTCGGTCATTTCGTCTTCGGTCTCAACGGGCATGCGCTGCTGGCAGCTGTGATTATCGCCGGCCTGCCGACAGCCCAGAACGTCTACACCTTCGCCTCCCGCTTCGGCCGGAACCTTGAGCAGGCGCGCGATTGTGGCGTGATTACGACAATCGCCTGCTTGCCGACGGTCCTGTTGTTCACCCTGCTATTGAGTTAGGCGACTCTTCCCGACGGCCTGGAGAGAATCTCGTTACCCTTGGAGGCGTGGAGATTCTGAAGACACTTCTCGAGGCCGACCCGTCCGTGCCTCGTTTGACCTGTTATGACGAAACTACCGGCGGTCGTACCGATTTATCGGCCCAAACCCTGGACAACTGGGCCAGCAAGATCGCCAACATGCTGCACGATGAGTTCGACCTCGTCGCCGGAGACCAAGTATGGATTGACTTGCCGTTGATCTGGCAGTCCGCCTGCATCATCCTGGGCTGCGAGCGTGCTGGCGTCACCGTTAGCGATGAGGAGCCGCTGGTCGTATTCACCACTGTCAGCAACGTCAGCACGTGGGAAGAGAAGTTCCCAGATGCCTACCTCGCAGTGCTTACCGACGATCCCTTTGGCCGTGGTGTCGTGGAATGCGGTGATGATATTCCACCGGGAGTCATTGACTTTGGTCCGGAAGTTCGTTTCCACCCAGACGCATATCTAGGCGCAGGCCCGGACTCCGACCAAACCCCCGTTATTGGGGAGAAGTCGGCTGCAGAACTGCTTTCATCTGCTGGCGATTACGCGGACGAGATGCAGCTCACGACCGGTTCCCGCGTCGTTTCCGACGGCTGGCTGGTGCCTGATTCTTCACAGGTCACCGCAGATAAATGGGCACGTAATGTGCTGTCGGCTTGGGTTCGTGGAGGTGCTGCCGTCGTCGTGCGCGGTGGTGATAGCGAGCGTGTCACTGCTATTTCTACGGCCGAAAAAGCCCGTGTGATTTAGTCGCAGCTGTCCCGTCGAGAAGCGCTCTAAGTAGTCGCGATAACCTGGAAACCGTGATTACCCGACCATATATTCTTGCGATTCTCGCCCTCATCAACGTCTTGGGCGCACTGGCTGTATGGGATCTGAGCCCATGGTGGTGGATTCTGATGGCCTTCATCCTCTTCCTGGATGTTGTGGCTATCTATGACATGCTTCAAAAGAAGCACTCCATCTTGCGGAACTTCCCGGTCATCGGCCATCTGCGCTACATGGGTGAGACCATTCGCCCTGAGATGCAGCAGTATTTCATCGAGCGCAACTTCGACGGCGCTCCGTTCGACCGCGATACTCGTACCGTGGTCTACGAGCGTGCGAAGGGGCTGTCCTCGAAGAAGTCATTCGGTACTGAGCGAAAGATTAATGCGCCCGGCTACGAGTACGTCCGCCACTCGATGGCGCCGAGCCAGCACGTCATCGAGGATCCGCGCGTAGATATTGGCGGTCCGGACTGCGCCCAGCCGTACTCAGCGTCTATCTTCAACATCTCAGCCATGAGTTTCGGCTCTCTGTCCCCTAACGCTGTCATGGCAATGAATAAGGGCGCGAAGCTGGGCAACTTCGTACAGGACACCGGCGAGGGCGCTATCAGCCCTTACCACTTGAAGTATGGCGCAGACCTCTATTGGCAGCTGGGGTCCGGATACTTCGGTGCACGTACTGAGGATGGCGACTTCGACCCGGAGCTCTTCCGCGAAAAGGCTAAGATTCCGCAGGTCAAGGCAACCTATCTGAAGGTTAGCCAGGGCGCAAAACCTGGACTCGGCGGCATGCTGCCAGGTCACAAGGTCAACGAAGAGATTGCGGCTACTCGCCACGTACCAGTTGGCAAGGGCGTGATGAGCCCTCCGTACCACCGCGTCTACTCCACCCCGCGTGAACTTGTTCGGTTTATGGGCACCATGCGTGAGCTCAACGGTGGCAAGCCGGTCGGTTTCAAGCTGTGTGTTGGCTCCCAGCTTGAGTTCCTCGCCGTGTGCAAGGCCATGCTGGAAGAGAACATCACCCCGGACTTCATCATCGTCGACGGCGCTGAAGGCGGCACCGGTGCTGCACCGCTGGAATACTCCGACCGCGTTGGCCTGCCGCTTACCGACGGCCTGATTCTCGTCCATAACGCGCTCGTAGGTGCCGGTCTGCGCGATCGCATTAAGCTCGGTGCGTCCGGCAAGGTCATTACTGGCTTCGATATTGTGAAGCGCATGTGCATCGGTGCTGACTTTGTGAACTCGGCTCGCGGCATGATGATGGCCACCGGCTGTATCCAATCTCAGCTATGTCATACAAACACCTGCCCGGTGGGTGTGGCTACCCAGGATCCGAGCCTGTGGAAGGCCCTGGATGTCGACGACAAGGGTCAGCGTGTGGCCAACTATCACAATGCCACGGTCGCGGAAGCAGCTAGCCTGTTGGCATCGATGGGCCTGAATAGCTTCTCTGAGCTGGGGCCGTCCCACCTGCTGCGGCGCACCAATGAGCAGGTCGGTGAGACCTACGCGGAGCTCTACAACTGGCTGCAGCCAGGCGAGCTGCTGAGCGGAACTCGCTTCCACAACTGGGCCGAAGCCTGGGAGACCGCCGACCCGGACACGTTCCACTACCCCGCAGTTCATATGCGCGGGTAGTTCGGGGCTGGTTGCGCGCCCTACTCACCCATCAGCTTCTTGCGCAGACGCTCGTCCTTCGCCAGAACTTCATCGCGCATGTTGGCCTGGTAGTTCTCCATCGCCACAATGAGCTCCGGGTAACCGGCCGAGAGAATACGCACAGCCAGCAGGCCAGCGTTCTTAGCGCCGCCCACACCGACGGTTGCCACCGGAACGCCGCCCGGCATCTGAACGATTGACAGCAGGGAATCGACACCCTCCAGGTTCTCCAACGCGCGTGGCACGCCGATAACCGGCAGCGGAGTGGCCGACGCAACCATGCCCGGCAGGTGTGCTGCACCACCGGCGCCAGCGATAATGCAGCGCAGCCCCTTGTCAGCGGCGGACTTTGCGTAGTCAATCATGCGTTCCGGAGTGCGGTGTGCAGAGACCACACCTACCTCAAAGGGAATTCCGAACTCAGCCAAGACCTCCGCTGCGGGCTCCATGGTCGGCCAATCCGAGTCCGACCCCATAATCAGACCGACCAGCGGACCGGTTACGTTGGCCAACTTCGGGCTTGCCACCTGGTTTGCTTCAGCCAATGTTGTCTCCTTGAGATAGCAATCTAATTCTTATACAGCGCCAGCCACCTATGCGGTGTAGCCGTCTGCCCACACGCCATCGACGATGTAGCCAGCAGCGAGGTTGGCAACCCGCCGGGTCTCCGCGATGCCTTCCGGGCTTGCGTCGTAGCCGCACAGGTTGACGTGCCCCAGCTTACGTCCAGGGCGCCAATCCTTCCCGTACCAGTGAATCTTCGCTGATGGGAAACGACGCCATACCTCAGCAAAACGCTGTGAAATAGGTACATCCGAGGCCTCATCGCCACCGAGCGTATTGACCATTACCGTCACCGGCGCAGTCGGGCGAGTGGAACCCAGTGGCATGTCAGCAACTGCACGCAGGTGCTGCTCAAACTGGCTGGTCTCACAGCCGTCCTGCGACCAGTGACCAGTGTTGTGTGGCCGCATGGCCAACTCGTTGACAAAAATCTCCGGATTGCCGTCAGCATCGACGGTTTCGAACAGCTCAACTGCCAGCGCGCCGGTTACTCCCAGCTCGGAAGCGATGGTCACACTGAGCTTTTCGGCCGCTCTCGCAAGGTCGTCGGCAAGCCCTGGCGCCGGGCAGATTGCCTCAACACAGATGCCGTCACGCTGCACGGACTCGAGGACCGGCCAGGCCTTGACCTCGCCCGACGGCGTGCGCGCACACATGGCCGACAACTCACGAACCAGCGCGACCTTCCGCTCGGCCATCAGCGGCACATCTTTGCCCAACAGCTCGTCGACAAGCGTGCGCAGATTCTCGCGGTCCTTCGGGAACCACACGCCGTGACCGTCGTAACCGCCGCGGCGAGCCTTCAGGCAGACGGCACCGTCAACGCGGTCGAAGAATGCTTCGGCATCCTCGGCGGACTCAATTGCAGCGTAGGCAGGTACTGGAGCGCCCAGTTCCTCCAGGCGCTGGCGCATCAGCAGCTTATCCTGCGCGTACAGCAACGCCGACGGCTGAGGCTGAACCGAGTAGCCCATCTCGGTCAGCTTGTTGAGGAATTCGGTGGGAACGTGCTCATGGTCGAAAGTCACGGCCTGCGCACCGGCGACAGCGCGCTCAACATCTTCCCAGACGTGGTAGTCGCCGATGATAACGTCCGCACACACCTGCGCTGCGGAAGCATCCGGCGAACCGGCGAGCAAACGGATGGACTGTCCCAGCTCAATGGCCTCAGTCTGCATCATACGAGCCAGCTGACCGTCACCAATCACCGCCACAACCGGCACGCCATCAGCATGCGCGGGATGCTGCGCAGCAGTTAGCGCTGCAGCGGAATTAGAAGTGGAATTAGTGGAGTTCTCAGGGGTATCCGAAGCAATCACACCCCTGATTGTAGGTTATGACCCAAAATTCTAAGTCAACCGGGAGACCAACTTAGCCACCTTACGAGAGCTGGGAATATCTTCCACAGCCAGCGGCGGGCCGAAACTGCGGGTGTGCAGATACAGCACGCCGCCCTTGCGATTGACCGCACGTACCGAACGCAGATCAATCGAGACCACCTGCGGGCGCAGAATGCCACGGCGCAGAATAATTCGCCTATCAGTTAGTACGAACCGCTCCCCCAACCAACTTAGTACCGGACGAACGACGCGCCAGAGAATAAGCCCCAGCCACGCGAAGAGCAGCAGCTGACGCACACCTTGCAGATCTCCCGGAGCAATCGCAGGGCCGTCGATAAAACCAATCAGCAACCAGCAGACGCCCGTGATAACCATGAGTTCCAAGAGCGGCCACACCAGCCGACCAAAAGTTGGATTGGTGTCCAGCAGAATTGCCTCGCGCGTGTCCAACTCATCATCGGGAAAGGTCATACAGCACTACCCCCGCTCCGAATCAGCCTGCGGGGACGCATAGCCGCCGTCAGTGGCACGAACATGGAACACGTCACCGGCCGCAACAAAGTGACTTGTGCCAGCTTCATCGGTGACGATCAATTCGCCGTCGGCACGCACGCCAACCGCCTTGCCCACCAGCACGCGATCCCCCGGCAACTCCACGCGCACGTTCGAACCGATGGTCGCGCACACCGCCTCGTAGTCCCGCAGCAGCTCCGCATCGCCCTTTCGCCACTGCGCTTGACGACGTCCCAGCGCACGCAGCACACCAGCGGAGATGTCGTCGCGGTCGAGGTTTTCCGCTCCCGCCAGGTATAGCGAAATGGCGTGTGGCACCGGCAGCTCATCTTCCTGCAGGGAAACGTTGACGCCGATTCCCGGAATGAGAATTGGCGGTGTCAGCGACGCGGCCTCCACCAGAATTCCGCAGAGCTTACGACCGTCAACCAGGACATCGTTCGGCCACTTCAGGGAAACGCGTTCAGGCGCAAGACCCGCAACTTCCACAACAGCATCGACAACTGCGAGGCCCGCGACTAACGGCAACAGACCCAGTTGCTCGGGTGCGAGCCCTTCCGGGCGCAGCAGCGCGCTGAGTGCAATGGACGCACCCTTCGGGGCCGTCCAACTACGACTCAGTCGACCGCGACCTGCGGTCTGCTCCGAGGCGATAAGCGCACTGAGATCTGCCACCTGCCCCAGTGCCGCCTGTTTCCGAAGATCAGCGTTGGTCGAACCAGTGGTTTCGACAACCTCAATGGAATTCCAGCCCGGCGCGGCTGCGCGCACACGCGTGGCGTCAAGAGGCTTGCGGGAAGCAACAATCCTGGGGTTGGTCATGCACAGCAGTCTAGCGCCATGGCCGGATTCACTGAGTCGTGACCTTTCTCAAGAGCTCTACAGCGTGAGAATCATCACAGCTCGCCTGCTTTACTATTTTCCTTCCCAAACACTACATTCCATAACATGACTATTTCCTCACGTTTGGCGGCGGAGCAACACACCACCGCTTTCCTCAATGAAGACCTTCTACGCCGACGCACTGCTGCACTGACTCCGATGGGGTCGCGGGGCTACGACAAGCTCAAACTGACTGAGCGCATGAATGCCCGCGAGCGCATTGACTACCTGCTGGACGAAGGATCTTTTGTCGAATTTGATGCGCTAGCCCGCCACCGCACTACCGCATTTGGGATGGAAGCCAAACGCCCCGCGACCGACGGAATCATCACCGGCTGGGGAACCATAGACGGCCGTGAGGTCTGCATCTTCTCTCAGGACGGCACAATCTTCGGTGGTGCACTCGGAGAGGTCTACGGCGAAAAGATGGTCAAGATTCAGGAACTTGCCATCACTACCGGCCGCCCCCTTATTGGCATGTACGAAGGTGCCGGCGCCCGCATCCAAGATGGCGCAGTCTCACTGGACTTTATTGCCCAGACGTTCCACCACAACGTTCGCGCCAGCGGCGTCATTCCGCAGATTTCAGTCATTTTTGGCGCCTGCGCGGGCGGAAATGCCTACTCCCCAGCACTGACGGACTTCGTTGTCATGGTGGAGGAAAACTCCCGTATGTTCGTCACCGGCCCTGACGTAATCGAAACAGTCACAGGCGAAAAAATCAGCCAGCACGAGCTCGGCGGCGCCGACACCCATATGGAGATCGCCGGAAACTCCCACTACACCGCCGCTAGCGAGCAGGATGGACTCGACTGGGTCTGCGATTTGCTCGACTACCTCCCCAACAACACAACCTCCCCCGCGCCCAGCTGGGATTCCGATGCCAGTGACGAAATCACCGACACCGATCGCACCCTCGACAGTCTCATTCCCGACAGCCCATCCACGCCGTACGACGTGCACGAAGTCATCTACGCGCTTTGCGACGATGCGGAGTTCCTGGAAATCCAGGAAAACCGAGCAGCCAATGTCGTGATTGGCCTTGGCCGTCTCAACGGTCAATCTGTTGGGTTTGTCGCTAATCAGCCCATGGAATTCGCGGGCTGCCTAGATATCGATGCAGCGGAGAAGGCCGCGCGATTCGTCCGAACCTGCGATTGTTTCAACATTCCACTCGTCTTTCTCGTAGACGTACCCGGCTTTCTCCCCGGTTCAAATCAAGAACACCAGGGAATTCTGCGCCGTGGCGCTAAATTGCTCTATGCGTATGCAGAAGCAACCGTTCCTAAAATCACCGTCACCATGCGCAAAGCCTATGGCGGCGCGTATTGCGTGATGGGATCAAAGGGGCTCGGCGCGGATGTAAATCTGGCTTGGCCGACGGCACAGATCGCCGTGATGGGCGCCTCAGGCGCAGTACGCTTCCTCCATCGTGCCGAGATTCGAACCGCCACCGAAGCAGCTCTCGCAGCAGACCCAGCGGCCGATAGATTTGGCACTCCCGAGAGTGTGAAAGAACTCATTGCTGAACTGGAAATGGGATACGAGCAACACATGCTCACGCCTTATCGTGCCGCCGAACGGGGGTTAATTGATGAAGTCATCCTCCCCTCCGAGACACGAACTCGAGTGATAAAAAATCTGCGCCTTCTAACTTCAAAGAAAGTACCGTGGCCTGCGCGCAAGCACGGCAATATTCCACTGTAAGAGCAGGCTTTTTGCTGTACAACGAGCTAGTCATTACCCCTACTTTTGTTAACAGCGATTGCCCCCAACTACCTCCCCCCGTTTTCGAAACGTAAACTAGTTGGTATGACGACTGCCGCAAATACATCAACCGGTGAAACCCCGGATTTGACCACTACTGCTGGAAAGCTGGCCGATCTGCGAGCCCGTCTCGCAGAGACCCAGGCTCCAATGGGCCAGGCCAGCATTGACCGCGTCCACGACAAGGGCAAGATGACCGCTCGTGAGCGCATCGAGTTCCTCTTGGACGAGGGCTCGTTCGTGGAGGTTGACGCTCTCGCACGTCACCGCTCCAAGAACTTCGGCCTCGACGCCAAGCGCCCTGTCACTGACGGTGTTGTGACAGGCTACGGCACCATCGATGGCCGCCAGGTCTGTGTCTTCTCGCAGGACGGCGCCATCTTCGGTGGCGCGCTCGGTGAAGTCTACGGTGAAAAGATTGTCAAGATCATGGATTTGGCCATCAAGACCGGTGTCCCAATTATCGGCATCAACGAGGGTGCTGGTGCCCGCATCCAAGAGGGCGTTGTTTCCCTCGGCCTCTACTCCCAGATTTTCTTCCGAAACACCCAGGCTTCTGGTGTTATCCCACAGATCTCCCTGATCATGGGCGCCTGCGCTGGTGGCCACGTCTACTCCCCGGCTCTGACCGACTTCATTGTCATGGTCGATGGCACTTCCAAGATGTTCATCACCGGCCCGGACGTTATTAAGACCGTCACTGGCGAAGAGGTCACACAGGAAGAGCTGGGTGGCGCTGGTACTCACATGAGCACCTCCGGTACTTCGCACTACACCGCCGCTGATGACGAAGACGCTCTGACTTTCGTTCAGGAATTAGTCAGCTACCTGCCGTCCAACAACCGCGCTGAGGCTCCTCGCATGGAGGCTGAGCCGTTCGAGGGCTCCATCGCTGACAACATCACTGAGACTGACCTCGAGCTCGACACGCTGATTCCGGACTCCCCAAACCAGCCGTACGACATCAAGGACGTCATCACCCGTCTGGTCGACGACGAGGACTTCCTGGAAATTCAGGAGGACTACGCACAGAACGTGGTCATCGGCTTCGGTCGCGTGGAGGGTCGCTCGGTCGGTTTCGTCGCCAACCAGCCGATTCAGTTCGCTGGCTGCCTCGACATCAAGGCATCCGAGAAGGCGGCTCGCTTCGTCCGCACCTGTGACGCCTTCAACATTCCGATCATCATGCTGGTTGACGTTCCAGGCTTCCTGCCGGGCACCAACCAAGAGTTCGACGGCATCATCCGCCGTGGCGCCAAGCTGCTGTACGCATATGCTGAGGCCACCGTCCCGAAGATTACCGTCATCACCCGTAAGGCCTACGGCGGAGCTTACTGTGTGATGGGCTCCAAGGACATGGGCGCTGACATCAACCTGGCATGGCCGACCGCTCAGATTGCGGTCATGGGTGCTTCCGGCGCTGTCGGCTTCATCTACCGCAAGGAGCTCAAGGCTGCTGCGGCCGAGGGCAAGGATGTCGTCGCACTGCAGAAGGAGTACGAGGCAGAGTACGAGGCCACCCTGGTCAACCCGTACATGGCTGCTGAGCGCGGCTTCATCGACGCCGTTATCCCGCCGAGCGAGACCCGCGGCCAGATTATCGAGGGTCTGCGTCTGCTGGATCGCAAGGTTGTTAACGTACCCGCCAAGAAGCATGGGAACATTCCGCTGTGACCGATTCCAAAAACACCCCAGCAACCGAAGACAAGGACGCCGCTACAGCCCCGGCTGCACCGTTCATGTCCGTCCTCAAGGGCAACCCGTCAGACGCTGAAACCGCCACGCTCGCGCTTTTGTTCGCAGGTATGGCAGCAGCCGGCGGTGCCCCAGAGGACCGCGGCCCGCGCAACAACTGGGGTCGGCTGGAAGAGGGTTTCCACCAGCCGCACCAGCACGTACCGGGCACGTTCCGCAACGTCCATTTCTACTAGTACAGCTACCGCTTACCGCGTAGTCGTTACCGCACGCTAGCTGCGTCGATTCGCTAGCACAAAGCGCCACCATCGGGTTTTCCGATGGTGGCGCTTTGGTTTTTGTTACTGCCTTAGCCTTGACCACTGCTTATTACTAGCGCTGTTCACCCAGCGACTCGCCATCAAACTCGTCATCGAGCTCCCGGTCCAGCCGACGCTGATCACGGTTGCGAGCTACCGGCCACACCACCTTGAACAGGAAATACACAAACGCCAGACCGATGGCAGCACCCACCACAGCGCCGGCAATGAATCCCCACGATTCCGATAGTGCCCCACCAGCGCTTGCCTCAGAGAGCATTTGCACTCTGATAAAACCAATCAGCCACAGCCCAATGACGGCTACGAGTGCTGCAATCTCGCCTTTTGTAAGACCATTAATCTTCGGCATTGGCACTTGACGTCGCAACCACCGCTGCGAAAACAGGAGTCCAACCAGCGGCATCAAGATGATTGCCACTGTCACGCCCACCATCTTTGGCTCTGGAATGAGCCAAATCAGTACCGTTGCAAGCACGTAATTAGCCCACATCATCATTGTGAACCCGTACGTGTAGGACTTATGCAGCAACATCTGCTGATACTCATCGTCCACCGTGGCGCTGTTGCGTTCAATTACGACATCCGCATAGGACATTGTCAGTATCCTTCCTCACCAAAAATTTCTTCGACTGTTTTTCCCAGTACCTTGCAGATACGCAACGCCAAATACACCGAAGGCGAGTAATTTCCCCGCTCGATATTTGCAATGGTTTGCCGCGAGACCTCCACCTTCGCGGCTAAATCCGCTTGGCTCAGCTCCAACCAGCGTCGGTATCTCCTGACCTGGTTCGAACGTTCTTCCCCACTCATCTGTGTACTTTCTTTAACTTGATGTCCACTTTACTTTACATCACTAGAAGGCAGCTGCCATCTAAAAAAATCTGCCTGTTCTTACAATCGGGCCAACCCCACGCATGTTTGCCACAAAAATTAGGCTTTACGATTCCGCCCTCACTAAAATCACTAACTATGAGCAGCCCCCGAATCGTCTTGGCTTCCACTTCCCCTTCGCGACTGCACATTCTGCGCTCTGCAGGCATCGAGCCCATCACAGTAGCGCCCAACGTCGACGAGGATGCCGTAATCACAGCCCTTCCGGACGCATCGCCGGTACGCATCGTCGAGGAACTCGCACAGGCCAAGGCACACGCTGCCTCTCCGGCCTACCCCAATGACATTGTCATTGGCGGGGATTCAATGCTGCTTCTCGACGGGCAGTTGCAGGGCAAGCCCCACACGGAAGAAAAGACCATTGAGCGCTGGCATCAACAGAGTGGCCGGACGGCTGAGCTGATTACTGGTCACTGTGTCGTGACACCAAAGGGCGAGCACCTTGAGGTGGCGATTACTTCCCTCGATTTCGCTGAAGTCCCAGAAGAGGACATCCGTGCCTACGCTGCGACGGGCGAGCCGCTGAAGTGCGCTGGCGCGTTTACTTTGGAGGCTCTAGGCGGCTGGTTTGTCGATGGCATCAATGGCGACTCATCCAGTGTGATCGGACTGTCGCTACCTGTCGTGCGCCGAGCTCTGTATCGCTACGGCTATTCGGTCTCCCAGTTCTGGAATCGGTAGGCATCGCAAGGACGTCGTAAAGCAAAAACCGCACCAAATTGGTGCGGTTTTCTTAGCTGTTGAGACTACTTGTTAGCAGCCTCAACGCGCTTGATGGCCTCCTGAGCAACAAGCTCCTGAATACCCATATCCAGCTCGGAGGTGAAGCCGACACAGGAGCAGTTGATCTCGCCGAGAACATAAGTGTCCTCGCCGTCCTCGCCGTCTGCCAGCATGAAATCAGCGGTCCAGATTAGCGGGATATTGTCGCCACCGAGGTTCTCGGCAATGACCGGGCGAGCCTCAGCAAACATGTCGATGAGGTCCTGCCACTCTTCCGGCTTGTTGTAGGTGTACTTCGCGCCAGAGAACAAGGTTGCGGAGAAAGCGTCGCCGCCCTCGGCCGGCTTCTTGTGAACCACGAAGACCGGGTGCGGACCGACCAGCAGAATGCGAATTTCGCCTTCGGTGATGCGCGGCATGAAGCGCATGTCCACGAGCATGCCGTTATCGCCGATGATGTACTGGTCGCAGAAATCCATGAACTCGCCGAGCTCGCGAGTCTCGGTGTGGTTGTCCACGGCCTCGGTGCACTTCAGCTTGGTGTTCAGCGGCAGCGGGGTGCCCGGCTCAACGTTCTTAGCAACCTCTTCGTCAGCGATACGCACGCGCCAAATGCCAGATCCGGTGGAGCCACGGTTCTGCTTGAGGACGCGCTCGCCGTAGGACAGGGAGGTCGGGAAAGTGCTGTGGAATGCCTCGACGTCGTAGTATGCAGCGGTGTCAGACGGAACCAGGTCGGTGTCCTTGAGCTTGACCAGTGCGTCCTTTGCGCCGTAGGCCATCATTTCGCCCGGGGTGGACATACCAACCAAACCAGCGACCGAGAGACTGGTCAGAAGCTCGAAGTAGCCCCTCTCACCACCCGGGATGTTGCCCGGGTTTACGCGGGAGATGTAGCCGTCGAAGTTCTGGGAGACGTAGTCGTACAGGTCGTCCTTCCACTCCGGTCGGTAGTAGACGACCTCAGCGGACCAACCGGCTTCGCGGATAGCGTTGACGATTGGCATGGTGTCCTTGCGGTGTCCGTCGAAGTACTTGTCCGAGCCGCCCTCGATCTCGAATACAACAATGTTCTTGTGCACAGGCACTCCTTTTAAGAAAATACATGGACTTCCGGCACTCAATTGTCTCCGTAACGCAGCGAATACCCAGGCAGATAGCCCATTTCAGCCCATTTTCCAGTGATACGAATCAACACAGTTTTTGCGCTAACTCTCAGCTAAATTTTAGGGCACTACCTGGACTCCAAGCGCGCTGAAAACACTGCTTTTACCCCCAACTGTGAGGCGTATCCCAGGGTGGCCGCGGACGCAATTGTTGCCGTCGGAAAGCGCTCACACTGGGGACTATTCCGCCGTTCGCCACGCGACCCGTAAACTAGATATGCAATTGACGATAAACGTCAGAAAGTCCCACCCACCCAACTTGCGCCAAGGGAGTATCCGATGGCTGTTCCGCACGACCCGCACCCCCAGTTCCAGCAGTACGCCCACCCTGAGCGCCTCGTCTCTAGCTCCTGGCTTGCTGCCCGACTGGGCTCTCCCGGTCTGCGCGTTGTTGAATCCGACGAGGACTCACTGCTCTACGACATTGGACATATTCCGGGCGCGGTTCGCATCGACTGGCATCACGACCTTAACGATCCCGTGCGCCGCGACTATATCGACGCCGAAGGCTTTGCCGAGCTCATGCGCGAGAAGGGCATCTCGCGCGATGACACCGTCGTAATCTACGGCGACAAGTCCAACTGGTGGGCCGCCTACACACTCTGGGTCTTCGAGCTTTTTGGGCATCCCGACGTGCGCCTGCTTAACGGTGGCCGCGATGCCTGGATGACTGAAGAACGAGACACGAGCTTCGAGGTCCCCAATTACCCACGCACTGACTACCCTGTCGTCGAGCGCGACGACAAGACACTGCGCGCCTACTTCAGCGATACACGTGAGCTCATTGGAAAGGCTCCGATTATCGACGTGCGCACTCCGGAGGAGTATGCCGGTGCACGAACCCACATGGTCGATTACCCACAGGAAGGCGTCCTGCGTGGTGGCCACATTCCAACCGCGGTAAACATTCCATGGAATCAGTCCGTTCACCCGAACTCGCGTTTCCGCGATCGCGAAGAGCTCGAGCAGATTTACGCGCACGTCCAATTTGAAGATGAGGCGATTGTCTACTGCCGCATCGGCGAGCGCTCCGCGCACACCTGGTTTGTACTGCACCACCTGCTCGGCCACGAGAATGTTCGCAACTACGACGGCTCGTGGGTTGAGTGGGGCAATATGATTGGCATGCCCATTGCCCACGGTTCGGAGCCGGGAAGCCTGTAGGCGATCGACGCAACCGGTGGGCGCTTCCCCCACCGTTTTTCCAGCGTCAGCGGCTGACGCTACACCGGAGATTTAGTTTCCCCCTGCCGCCCCCAATCAAGGGGGCGGCTCTTGCACTCTTGGGTGATGATTTTAACCACAAACCTAGGTTTTTGGGCGGAAAATAGCCACTTCAGCTGCCCCCATGACCACTTGAACGCTGCTCAAGACCACAATCCCTACCCCCTTATGTAGCGAGCAAAAAGAGGTTGCTTACCGCACCTGTGACACAATGGAGACATTGGGTCACACGCTGTTAGCTACCGCGTGGTGAACCGCATTGCGGTTCACCACTCAGTTAACTGCAGTGCTGCTTGTGATTCCTACAAATGACTGTCGCAACCTTGCCCCGAGGGCCAATTCTCGGGGTGCCCACGAAAAATGGAGGATTTCGTGTCCGAGCAGACCACTGAAAAAATCACGAAGGTTCTCGTCGCCAACCGTGGCGAGATTGCCGTTCGCGTTATTCGCGCTGCGAAGGACGCCGGCATTCCTTCCGTCGCCGTTTACGCTGAGCCGGATGCGGACGCTCCTTTCGTGACCATGGCGGATGAGGCTTTTGCTCTCGGTGGCACCACTTCCGCTGAGTCCTACCTAGTTTTCGACAAGATTCTGGACGCCGCAAAGAAGTCCGGCGCTAATGCCATCCACCCGGGATACGGCTTCCTGTCGGAGAACGGCGACTTCGCTGAGGCTGTTGAGAACGCTGGCCTGATCTGGATTGGCCCGTCACCAGAGTCCATCCGCGCCCTGGGCGACAAGGTCACCGCTCGTCACATCGCGCTGAAGGCTGACGCTCCAATGGCTCCAGGCACCAAGGAGCCAGTTAAGGATGCAGACGAGGTCGTCGCGTTCGCTAAGGAGCACGGTCTGCCAATCGCCATTAAGGCCGCTTTCGGTGGCGGTGGCCGCGGCATGAAGGTCGCACACAAGATGGAAGAGGTCGCCGACCTCTACGAGTCCGCTACCCGTGAGGCCGTTGCGGCCTTCGGTCGCGGTGAGTGCTTCGTAGAGCGCTACCTGGACAAGGCACGCCACGTCGAGTGCCAGGTTCTCGCTGATAAGCACGGCAACGTCGTTGTCGCCTCCACCCGTGACTGCTCGCTACAGCGTCGTTTCCAGAAGCTCGTCGAGGAAGCACCCGCTCCGTTCCTGACCCCAGAGCAGGATGAGCGCCTGCGCCAGTCCGCTAAGGACATCTGCCGCGAGGCTGGCTACTACGGTGCGGGCACCGTTGAGTACCTGGTTGGCGCTGACGGTCTGATTAACTTCCTCGAGGTCAACACTCGTCTACAGGTGGAGCACCCGGTCACCGAGGAAATTACCGGCCTCGATCTGGTCCGCGAGCAGTTCCGCATTGCTGAAGGCAAGGAACTGTCCATCAAGGAAGACCCGGAGATGCGCGGTCACGCTTTCGAGTTCCGCATCAACGGCGAGGACGCCGGCAGCAACTTCATGCCGGCTCCGGGCACCATCACCAAGTACGTCGAACCGTCCGGCCCGGGTGTCCGCATGGACACCGGCATCAAGGAGGGCGACGTCATCGGCGGCCAGTTCGACTCCATGCTGGCCAAGCTGATTGTTTGGGGCGAGACCCGCGAAGAGGCCCTACGCCGCTCCGCTCGTGCTCTGTCCGAGTACCAGGTTGAGGGCCTGGCAACGGTCATTCCGTTCCACCGCCACATTGTGGAGAACCCGGCGTTTGTCGGCGATGGCGAGAAGTTTGACGTCTACACCAAGTGGATTGAAGAGGAATGGGACAACCCGATTGCTCCGTACGACGGTGACTCCGACGCTGACACCGACACCGTTCCGGCTCAGAAGGTTGTCGTCGAGATCGACGGTCGCCGCGTCGAGGTAGCCCTGCCGGGCGACCTGGCTCTGGGCGGCGGCAACGCTGGTGCCAAGAAGAAGAGCAAGAAGAAGCGCGCTGGCGGTTCCAAGAAGGCCGCTTCCGGTGACGCTGTGGTTGCTCCGATGCAGGGCACCGTCATCAAGGTCAACGTCGAAGAGGGCCAGGAAGTCTCCGAGGGTGACACCGTGGTTGTCCTTGAGGCCATGAAGATGGAAAACCCAGTCAAGGCTCACAAGGACGGCGTTGTCACGGGTCTGGCTACCGAGGCTGGCTCAGGTGTCGGCAAGGGCGATGTCCTGATGGAACTGAAGTAGTTCTAAAGCTCTAAGCGGGGCTGGTTGCGATGGGATTCGCAGCCAGCCCCGCTTGATTCTTTTCAGCCCCTCCCCCGGCGCCCTTAAACACTGTTCAGGACGTCTAGAGTGGACGGTATGGAACCCATGGAAGTAAATGCCGGCCGCTTCTACTGCCGTCCGCTGCGCCACGATTCCCGCGTCGATGACGCCCCGGTCGCAACCCAATTACTCACAGAATTGGCCCCTGACTCCGTCGCCGAGTTCCTTCGGAACTCCACCACCGAGTGGGAAAACGACACCGCCTACCGCTTTGCGGTTGCTGAGCAGACGAACGTCGAGATGCTCGCACTAGCAACCGTCGAGGTCATCAATGCCGACCACGTCAGCATCACCGTCCGTCCCGCAGGCGATCCCGCACGCGTGTTGCCTAACGACGATCAGGTCCTCACCAAGGTAACCGTCGCCGACGGCGTCGAAGCCGCCGAAAAAGCCCTCCACCGATGGGCAGAGGGCTTCTTGGGCAAGAAAGTCAGCTAGCCGAACTGGCACCGCTGCGACTGCTCAGTCCTAGGCGCCGGAACGCAGCAGGTAGATATCCATAATCCAACCGTGCTCCGCACGGAGCTTCTTTTTCAGCTCCGCAATCTCTTCGCCGACGTCGCCAACGCGACCACGGCGGAGCGTCTCCAGCTCCGTTCCCAGGAATGCACCCCAGAGAATCTCTTCCTCCGGGTCCGCGTGCTCGAGCCAGGCTGCACCGCCATCGAGCATCACCACCGCATCCATGCCAGGCGCACGCTCCCCCAGGCGCCGACCAGTGGTAATCAATACCGGCTTACCAATCTGGTTCAGGCACTCTCCATGCGCTGCGGTCAGCGCGGAAATCGCCGTCACACTGGGGATAACTCGCGAGCGCACGTCCAGCCCAAGGTCGCGGACGCGCTGCAAAATCCGCAATGTTGAGTCATACAAGGAGGGGTCACCCCAGACCAAGAACGCACCGCGGCGCTTGCCCTCTCGTCCGAGGTGAGCGACGAAGGCGTCGGCAAGCAGCTCTGCACGGCGCTGATGCCAGTCACGGACGACTGCGCCGTAGTTATCGGGCGTGCGGTCACGTGGCGGGTCGGGAACGGTAACGAGTTCGACATGCGGCGCATGCTTATCGACGATCGCCTGTCGCGCAGCCAACAAGTCCGCTTTGGCATCACCCTTGTCGAGAGCAAAAACTACGTCGACATCAGCAAGAGCGCCGATAGCCTCGAGCGTAATGTGGCTCGGACTACCGGCGCCGATTCCGATGACGTCTACATCGACATATCCGCTGTATACAGGGCTCTCGGCCTGAGTGCGGGCGGCGTCGTTTCGACTAGTGATTGGTCGGATCTCCCTCGTAACCGAACTGTTCAGCCATCTCATCTGGAGACAGGCCAGCCATCGAACCCTGGAGGTTAGCCGAAGCGGCCTGCTTCAAGTAAATCTCGCAAGCGTTGGCCATGTACTTGGAGTCGTACACGTTCATCTCCAGAATCGGAGTCAAAGAGCCATCATCTTCCATGCGCGAAACCAAAAGGTGCGGCTTGTCCGAGTCCGTGGTCATGGAGCACTTAATCTTGACACCGTTGACATCCGTGAAAGTTGGCTTAATCATATTGTCATCCTCCTCCAAAACAGCGACCGGAAAATAAGTAGCGCTGTTGCGACCGCAAGCGCAAGAAAGTCGCTCGTTATAAACCATGTTAGCCAGATTCCGGGCGGCACCGCCGAGCACAAAAGCACATGGGGGTAATAGCGAGCTTCCTGCATGTTTGCGTGTCAGGTCGAGGACCCAATTGCCACTAGAGCTCGCAGATGCGTTAAAGTGATGAAGTAATTTTCCGGCCGCCGAGAATGTGTTTTCACGGCTGTTTTACCCGGAAGATGATTGCCCTAGTAGCTCAGTGGATAGAGCACGGCTCTCCTAAAGCCGGTGTCGGAGGTTCGATTCCTCTCTGGGGCACAAATACCCTCGTGACCTTTTACATATAGGGCGCGAGGGTTCTTTGTTTTTCTCACGACCGGCCACTACGCCCCCTCCTGAGAACGCATCACCCAGCAATTTCCAGAAACACTTGTGTTAGGCTTACCTAATCACGTGGCGTGTAGACTTCCGCCAGTACAAAACAGCCCAAGACTTGTTGAAGGACAGTGACAACTATGGCTGGCCTAGCTAAAGCAGCAGCACCGAAGCGTAAGCCCCGTAAGGCACACGAGGCAACAGTTACTGGACGTCGCCAGATTTCCCCAGACCTTGTTCGTTTGAGCATGAACTCGCCTGCATTTGTGGGCAAGGAGCTGGAGTTTACCGACCATTACATCAAATTATTGTTTGTGCCAGAGGACGCTGATTACTCCTGGCCGTTCGATATTGCGAAAATTCGCGCCGAACAGCCGCGAGACAAACTGCCAATCACCCGCACATACACTCTGATTAATGTGGACTCCGAAACCGGCGACTTTGACGTCGACTTCGTCACCCACGGCGATTCCGGCCTGGCTGGACCGTGGGCACGCGTAGCCGAAATCGGAGACAAGCGTGGCTTCTTAGGGCCAGGAGGCGCATGGGGACCTGCAGCAGAATATGAACACTTTGTACTCGCCGGAGACGAGTCCGCAGCGCCAGCTATCAGCGCCGGACTGAAGCACCTCCCAGCAGGCACGACCGCAACCGCATACATCGAAATCGAGTCCGAAGATCGGAAGTTTGAGCTCCCAACCCGAGAGGGTGTGGAAGTCCATTGGGTCCTCCGCAACGGCGCAACCCACGGCACAGAGCTATCCCGCGCAGTGCGCGAGGCGGGCATTCCAGAAGGTAAGAAAACTAGCTGGTTCATCCACGGTGTCGCCGAGATGATCAAGGAATTGCGCCGCTTCCTCTTCGTCGAATCTGAGATCCCGAAGAAAGACGTTTCCATTTCTGGCTACTGGCGTATCGGTATGACCGAAGACCAGTGGCAGTCTTCTAAACGAGAATTCAACGCTGAGGTTGAGGCCGAGGAGGAAAGAGCCAGGGCCTGACGCTTGCTCGAACGTTAGCGCTCGCTACGCCTTTCAACAACGACGCGTTTTCCTGCCAACCAGTCGAATGGGTGCCAGCGGCAAACAGCAACCCAAATCATCAGGACACCAAAAAACAGTTCAACGTTTGGCTCAAAACCCGTAGGCAAGAAAATCAGCGACAATAGGTAACAATTACGTACCGCTGCCCGCCAACCTCTGTGCCAAGAATCGTCTCCTGATTCGAGCTCCGATGTTCCCTCTGGCTGAGCGACTTCGAACGGAGTTGCCCCAGAGTCTGCTTTCCGCGCTGGAACAACGTGTAGCAAAAATGCGCTTTTACCAAACGTCTGTTCACCGCGAGCCTCTGCAACCACGCGCACAAAGAAAAAGACAGCTGGGAATATGACACCATACAAAATCCTGAACTCTGGCGGACTCGGCAGCGCCCAGTTCGCCATGGCTGCTTCCCACGCAAGTTTGCCAAGTGCCACAATGATGGCAACAAAGATTCCTACAAGGAACGAATCCAGTATCCACGCGCCACTGCGCCGAGCGAACAAATCCGCATTACTCTTTACGAGGAATCGATTCGGGGTGCGCCGATACATGGGACACACGCTATCAAAACCACTTATGACTTCACAGACGAATTGCCTTTCCCTACCGCACCCGTTCTGCCACGATTAGAAGCATCCAGTATGCAAATCGAAAAGTTGACTGTATAGTTGCCGGTTGAATCAACCTATCTATTGGGTGTCAGCAACTACCTTGCCAATAACTTGGCAAGTTCCCCTATAGCTGGCACCCCCAGTGGTTTTTCAGGAGACGCCGCCCCAGAAAGCCGAGAATTAAACCACGCGACGCAGGCCCGAGAAGCCCAGAAAGTGAGATGGATGTGAATACGCGAACTCAGCTGTCAGCCGTACAGCACCCTAAACTCACTGCCGTCCGGCGCAAGAACCGCCGGCAGCTGGCGCTGGCCTGCTGCTTCCTCACCTTCGCAGCCACGGCCACCAGCTGCGCCAACAGCGAAAGCGAGGAGGTTGCCGCGACGCAAACCTCGTCGTCAAGCTCGCTTACTACGGCGTCGTCGACAAGCTCGCCGACGACGACGGGACCAAAGGTTCGAGAAGGCGGTACGCCGCGCATCGGGCAGCTGTGCCCGAACCAGACCGGCGAAATACGAATGAGCGCCAACGGCCAGAATCTTGAATGCGCACAAGTCGGCGAGCAGGAGGTGTGGACGGTGCTGCAGCAAACCCCCGCGAACCCGACATCGCAGCAAATGTGGATCTCCACTACTTCGACGACCTCTGAGCCACAGCCTCAGGAACCTGAGCCGACGACTCCGAGCGAGAGCACAACGGAGACTAGTGAGACGGAGAGCTCGACGACCTCTGATTCTTCCACGCCGCCCGATACTTCAACGACTCCGACTACCTCCGGCGAGCCGACGGAATCGGAATCGGAGCAAGACGAGCAGCCAAGCGAAGATAATCAAGGGCTCACCGGCCTGTTCCGCTAGGTTCGTCTCGGACGGCGAGGTTCGTCGGCTCGGGACTTAGTTAGGTGAGGTGCGCTAGCTCGCCCTAAAACACCAAAATCCGCTGCAAAAATTCTGCAGCGGATTTTTTATTTACCCAACAGATACGAAGAGACGAACCTGAACAGATCTGAGCCCGCCACAATGCGGCGGAGCACCCGCGCTCCCCTACTTGCGGTGACGGCGGTTGTAGAACGGCGTCGGCACGACGGTGGCGGTAATGTCGGCGCCTTCAACGGTCAGCTCAGTGCCAGTGGAGGACTGCCAACGCTGAACGTATGCAAAACCGATTGGGTGGCCCAAAGTCGGCGACACCTTGGCGGAAGTCAGCACACCAACCTCGTTACCTTCCGCATCAATGAGCTTGGTGCCACGCTTGGGAGCTTCATCACCGGAGAAACGCAGACCAACCAGCAGCTCCTTCGACTGCGGACGGTTAATCAGGGCATTGCGACCAATAAACTGCCCCTTGGTCGGCCCCATGATGGACTTCAAGCCGGCCTCCAGCGGAGTGCGGTCTCGAGTCAGCTCGTAGCCATAGAGCGGCATACCGGCCTCAAGACGCAGGGTGTCGCGGCAGGCCAGACCACACGGCAGCAGGCCGAGGTCAGCGCCGTTGTCAGCCGGATCCTCCGGGTTTTCCACCTTGCCACCTGCTGCAATGATTGCACGCCAGACCTCGACGGCGCGGTCAGCCGGCGGGAAGATCTCGAAGCCGTCCTCACCGGTGTAGCCGGTTCGGGCAACAATCATTTCCACACCTGCGACCTCGAGCAGAGTGCAAGAGTAGTAGTTCATGCCATCGAGAGTCGCGTGCAGATCCTGTGGCAACAGACGGCGCAGAAGCTTCGCAGCCTTCGGCCCTTGAATGGCCAGGAGCACATTCTTGTCATTCATGCGCTCAACCTCGACGTTGTAGCCACCAACGCGCTCGCGCAGCGTCGAGTACACATCTTCAGCGGCTGCGGCATTCTGCACCAGCATGAATTCGTGACTACCGAGGCGGTAAATGATGAGGTCATCAATAATGCCGCCGTCTTCCTGCACAATCATGGTGTACTTGGCACGACCCAACGCCAGCGGCTTGATTGCCGAAATCAGGGAGTGTGCAAGGAACGCCGCCGCATCCTCACCAGTGACGCGGATGATACCCATCAGCGACAGGTCGAAAACACCAACGGCCTCACGCACTGCGTTGTGCTCTGCAATTTCCGAAGAGTAGCGGAACGGCACTTCGTAGCCACCAACATTGCGCATTTCTGCGCCAAGGCTTACGTGCTCATCATGCAGGGCGCTACGGAAAGAATTGTTGTTCTCAGAAGCGCCAGAATTGTCAGTCATACACACTCCAATTATTGCGGTGGGGCAAACCAGATTGTTACCTTCCCACCTTATATCTAAGACTCCGCGCTCGCTTCCGCGAGCCCCTGCGGAGCCAGGGCAACAGGCCCGTCCATTAACTATCATGCACTGATTCGCACATGCTTGACGACGACCCCGCGCCCACCACAAAGGCCCCGCTACCAGTGACGATAACGGGGCTTTTGCATTTGTCTATTCAGTTAATTGAGTTTGGCCGAGCTGTTCGGGCAGCGTTGCCAGCCAAAGGCTCAGTGGTTATTAGTGATCAACCGCAGCCTCGGTACCAACACCGGTCAGGGAGCGAACTTCCATCTCAGCTGCCAGGTCATCGAAGTTATCCGGCTTACCCATGTAGGTGGCGATGATGCCAGCCAGGAACGCCAGCGGGATTGCGAGCAGACCCGGCGAGGTCAGCGGGAACCAGGAGAAGTCAACGGACGGAATCATCGAGGACTCAGCGCCGGAGACTGCCGGGGAGAAGATAATCAGAACCAGCGAGGCGATGACACCGGTGTACATGGAGGCAACTGCGCCTGCGGTGTTGAAGCGCTTCCAGAACAGGGACATCAGGATGGTCGGCACGTTTGCGGATGCTGCCACTGCGAAGGCCAGCGACACCAGGAAGGCGACGTTCTGCCCCATGGCCAGGATGCCGAGGATAATGGCGACAACACCCAGCACGATAACGGTAATGCGGGAGACACGAACCTGCTCGGCTTCCGTGGCCTGTCCCTTGCGAATCACGGCCTGGTAGAGGTCCTGGCCGACAGACGCGGAAGCGGTAATTGCCAGACCAGCGACCACGGCCAGCACGGTAGCGAACGCCACTGCGGAAATCACAGCCATGAAGATGGAGCCACCGATTTCGAAGGCCAGCAGCGGAGCTGCAGCGTTGGCCCCGCCCGGCGCGGCCATGATGCGGTCCGGGCCGACGAGTGCAGCAGCACCGTAGCCGAGCACCAGGGTCAGCAGGTAGAAACCACCGATGAGGATGATTGCCCAAGTCACGGACTTACGAGCTTCCTTTGCGGTCGGCACCGTGTAGAAGCGCATGAGCACGTGTGGCAGACCAGCAACACCGAGGACCAGTGCCAGGCCCAGAGAGACGAAGTCCAGCTGCTGGACGAAGGAGCCGCCGTACTTCAGACCCGGCTCAAGAATGGCGGAGGCTTCGTAGCCCTTCTCGGCGATGTAATCCGAGCTTGCGTGCATGTCCACTGCGTCCTGCAGGAGCTGGGAGAAGTTGCCCTTAACGCCAACCAGGATGATCAGGGTCATGATGATGACAGCACCGACCAGCAGGACGGCCTTAATCATCTGCACGTAAGTCGTGCCCTTCATACCACCGATGAGGACGTAGGCAACCATGATGATGCCGACGACTGCGACAACGATGGACTGCTGAGTGGAGTCGTGGATGTTGAGCAGCACGGCGACCAGGGAACCTGCACCGGCCATCTGCGCGATGAGGTAGAACAGGGTCACCGCGAGGGTCGAGATAGCAGCCGCAGTACGTACCGGGCGCTGCTTAAGACGGAAGGACAGCACGTCGGCCATGGTGAACTTACCGACGTTTCGCAGCGGCTCTGCAACCAACAGCAGCGCGACCAGCCAGGCTACGAAGAAGCCGATGGAGTAAAGGAATCCGTCGTAACCAGTCAGCGCGATGGCGCCGACGATACCGAGGAAGGAAGCCGCCGAGAGGTAGTCACCCGCAATGGCAAGACCGTTTTGGGTACCGGAGAACTGTGCGCCACCGGTGTAAAAGTCTGATGCTCCCTTGTTTCCGCCCTTGCCCACTCGAGTAACGATGAACATGGTCGCAACAATGAAGGCGACGAAGACCGCGATGTTGAGAATCGGGTTACCTGCTGCTGCAGTGTCATCTGCAGCAAAGAAACTAGTCAGCATGCCTATGCCTCCTTCTTTGCGACGATTTCAGCGATTTCTCCGCTTTCCAGTGCCTCGCGCAGCTCTGCCTGCATCGGCTCGAGCTTCTTGTTGGCGAAGTTGATGTACACCCAGGTGATGGCGAAGGTGGTCACGAACTGAAGCAGACCAAGGACGATGCCCAGGTTGATATTGCCTAGTACGGGAGTCGCCATGAGGTCTGGCGCGAACGTCGCAAACAGAACGAATGCGATGTACCACACCAGACCTGCGACGGTCATCGGGATGGCGAAAGAACGGAATGTAGAGCGGAGCTCTTGGAACTGCGCTGAGTTTTGCACGTAGCGGTACTCGGCCGCCTGTGGCTTATGCCGGTCTGCCGGCAAGGGAGTTGCGGACACGGGCTAATCCTTTCCAGGAAGTTATGCAGGTGTTCGTAATGAGGTCCAGCACAGCCACCCCGAGGGTGTGCCATGCACCACATTTTTCATTATGTGTGGAAACAAAGTTACCTGGAACACAGTTAGCAAAGAAGTTAAATGCGGCTAACTACTTCTCAGCGAGCCTTAAGGCACCCCCAAAAACGCCATTACCTGCATACTTAGGCGCCGTTTTTACTACCCCCATTTACGCCGTTGTACTCGTGTTCTCCGCTTCTTCCGGCAATGGCTTACTCTGACGCCACCACCACAGCGCTTCGATAATGCCCGCACCGATGGCTCCCACAATCAGCGCGGGAATCAACAGCTCCCGCCCTACCCAGTACAGATTAAGCACTGTGGCCACTGAACGAACCGAGAAGATGAACAGGTAGGCTCCTGCCGATACCGCCAGCAACAGAACCTTCCACCAGGTGTATGGCCTAGCCACGACCACCAAAACCCAAAATGCCGAAACAATCAGCACAATGAGGGCCGCAGTAGACGCCTCCCCTCGTGCCGCATCGCTGGCGTCGACTCCCGGGTTTGCCCACAACCAAAACATGAAGGTCAACAACCCCACCGTGATGCCCGCCGGTATCGCTAAGCGCAACACGCGCCGTACGAAACCATCGCGCGCACGCTCCAAGTTAGGAGCCAACGACAGCACGAAGGCCGGGATTCCAATCGTGAACCATCCCGTAATGGTCACATGAATCGGCTCGAATGGATAATCCATCCCCCACAGCCCCACAGCCAGCGCCAGCACCACCGAGTAGATAGTCTTCGTCAAGAAGAGGTTGGCCACGCGCTCGATATTGCCAATGACGCGACGCCCCTCCGCCACAATCATCGGCATCACGGCGAAGCGATTATCCAACAGCACCAACTGCGCAACCGAACGTGTCGCCGGCGCCCCATCGCCCATAGCCACGCCCAGGTTCGCCGCTTTTAGCGCCAGCACATCATTGACACCATCACCGGTCATCGCCACATGATGCCCCCGCGACTGCAGCGCATGAACCATATCGCGCTTATTCTCGGCCGTGACACGGCCGAAGATCTGCCGCGACTCCACAATGTCTGCGAACTCGTTGCGGATCTCGGTGGGCTTGGCTTCGCTATTCTCATCGCGGCTGACCGGAAGCTCAGACGCATCGACAGGATTGTTAGCCCCCTCCATTTCCAGCTCACGTGCAACAGCCCCCACGGAGCGGTCATTGTCACCAGAAATGACCTTGACCTCGACGCCTTCTTCATAGAAGTAGGCCACCGTGTCCGCCGCATCTGAACGCACCTTCTGCCCCAGCACGACAAGTGCGACTGGCTCCAACTCCACCTCGCCACTCTTCCGCAGCGCACCGCCGGGCAGGTCATCTGCCCCAACTGATGTCCGCGCGAGCAGGAGCACACGAAGTCCTTCCTCCATAAGCTGCCGAGCTTTCTGCATGCCGACCGCGGAGTCGTCGACAAGCACATCGGGCGCGCCGAAAACCCACGTCGCACCGCCGTGATACGTCAGCGCCGACCACTTATTCGCCGAGGCAAAGGGGCGGGTTCTGGCTTGTTCATGCTTTACGACGTCCCCTGCGTCCGCAAGCCCATCGAGCAGTGCACGAGCCGTTGCGTTGGGACGATCGTCGAGCTTGCACAGATCGATGAGTGCGGAGTCGAGCTCATCGCGGGAGGTACCGTCACCCGATACGATGTCGACTTCCACTAGCTGCATCGCATTTTCGGTGAGCGTGCCAGTTTTGTCGACACACACGGTGTCGACACGCGCGAGACCTTCGATGGCGGGCAACTCATTGACCAGCACGCGATGTCGCCCCAAGCGCACCACCCCAAGGGCAAATGCGATGGTGGTCATGAGGACAAGCCCCTCAGGGACCATGGGCACCAGCGTGGCGACCATCCCCAGCAGCGCATCGTTGAAATCATCGCCGGCGACAAAGAGCTGCGTATAGATTGCCAAGGCGCCGACGGGAATGAGAATCCAGGAAATGTAGGTCAGGATCTTGTTGATGCCGCGGAAGAGCTGGGAATCAGTCAGCGTGAATTTGTTGGCCTCAGCTGCGAGCTTGGCGGCGTAAGCCTCCTTGCCCACTTTGGTGGCCTGATATCGCGCCGACCCCACCACGACCGAGGAACCCGAGTAGACCATGTCCCCAACGCTCTTATCGACGGCATCGGATTCACCGGTGAGAGAGGACTCATCGACAGCCACGTCAGAGGCGTAGCGGAGAATACCATCAACGACGATTTGGTCACCGGGACCAACCTCGATGAGATCGTCGAGGACGACGGACTCGCGGTCGATCTCGCGAGCAGGCTCCCTGTCGCGAATGACCATGGGTTTTGCACGGCCGACAATGGAAAGCTTGTCCAGTGTGCGCTTGGCACGCAGTTCTTGGATGATGCCGACGATAGAGTTGGCGATAATCAGCAGACCAAAGGCACCGTTGACGATTGAGCCGGTATAGAGCACGACTGCGAATAAAACAGCGAGAATACCGTTAATCCGGGTAAACACATTGGCACGGATAATGTCCCACACACTGCGCCCGGATGTTGGCGGCAGCTCGTTGACGTGCCCCAACTCGATGCGTTGCTGGACCTGCTGTTGAGTAAGACCACTGTCGGGAGTTTTCCACGAGCCCATGCCTGCCTACCCTATTCGCCTAATTGCTGAACCTATTCGACCTATTTGCCAATGAAATTTGGTTCGCGCTTTTCGGCTCGCGCCTTCGATGCCTCCGCAGCATCCTCGGAAGCCCACACCGTGTCGTAGAGCTCCTGCTGGTAGTCCTTCAACGGGCTATGTGTCTCATCGTCGTTGAGCACTGCCTTGTGGTAGGCCAGCGACAGGGGCGCGTAGGTGGCGATACGAAGCGCTACCTCCTCCGCCTTGTCCGGACCACCGAGGTAGGAAGCCAGACCACAACCGCGGGCGGCTTCCTGATCCATGCGCTCGGCCGCCAACAAAATAGTGCGGGCGCGGGCACCGCCGACGAGTACGCGTACGCGGCGAATTGTCCAGGCATCGACAGCGATACCGAGCTTGACCGGCGGAATCATAAACCAGCCGCGCTCACCCACGACGCGCAAATCGGCCGCCATCGCCAGCTGCATACCAGCCCCGACAGCCGGCCCCTGCACATCCGCTATAACCACCAGACGGCTGGCCTCGATTGTGCGCAGCATTCGACGTAGCTGTTCGTGGAAGGAATCTTCATGATGCTGGCCACTCAGGTCAGCACCAGCGCAGAAAGCACGACCTTCGCCGCGCAGTAGGATAACGCGCTGCTCTGGAACCTCAGCGGCAGCTTCCACCGCATCGGCGATGTCACGACACACGTCGGCAGTCAAGGAGTTGCGCTTATGATCTCGGTCGATGGTGATAGTGACAATTGCGCCGTCGGCTTCGACGCGGATTTCAGATGCTGGGTTCGTCATAGCATTTAGGCTACCCGCGAAATACCAATAGTGATGGGGCTATAAGCAAATCTAAATTCGCTTATTCGTTGCCGAATACCCGCGGGTCGCCGCTCAGGCGCCCGTCGGCACGCGCCATCGACGCAATCGTTTCCATGTCCTCGTCGGTGAGTTCAAAGTCGGTGACCTGAAAGTTCTCCTTGATGCGCGACGGCGTGCCCGACTTCGGGATGGCCACGATGCCACGCTGAAGGTGCCAGCGGATAGCAACTTGGGCGGGAGTTTTACCCAGGCGATCTGCGATTTCAGCAATCGGCGAGCCCTCAAAGTACTTCGCGCGCCCCAACGGCGACCAAGCCTGCGTGACAATACCGCGACGACGATCGTCTTCAACCTGCTCATTCTGCGGGAACTGCGGATGCAGCTCAATCTGGTTGACCACCGGAGTCTCCGAGAGCTGGTCGAGCACCTCTGGGTAAAAGTTCGCCACACCAACCGAGCGAATCAGCCCCTCACGCTTGAGCTCCAGCAGCGTATCGAAACACTGCCCAAACGTCCCCTGCTTCTCCACCGGCCAGTGCACAAGCACCAGGTCAACGTAGTCAAGGCTGAGCCGTTCCAAAGATGCCCGCACGGACTCGCGCGTCGCCGCCGACCCCTGCGCATCGTTCCAGACCTTCGTGGTCACGAAGATATCTTCACGCTTTACGACGTTCGCAGCGACCGCATCAGCAATACCCTGCCCAACCCCTCGCTCATTGCGATAGAGCGATGCGGTGTCGATGTGGCGGTAGCCGACTTCCAGGGCGTAGCGCACGGATTCGCGCGCCTGCTCATCGTCGAGCTTGTAGGTACCGAACCCCAGAATCGGGATGGCGTTGCCATCGACCATTTCCACGTTGGCAATTCCGGTTGTCGCTGCATCGTACTTCAGATTGAGTGTGGTCATGCCAACCGAGTGTACGGACTGAAAGTTTTTTAGATTTTTTCTACCCCGCTGACCTGCGGTTTAGAAAGGTGAGTGCGCTTCATTCTGTTGTAAACAGTTGACGCAGCGTTGTGTTTATACAACACTTTGGAGTGTGTCCCCAAAGATTAAACCCAAAGAACCGATATTCAACAGAATTTCAGTGCTGCGGGCAGAACACGGACTCAGCCGAGCCGAACTAGCCAAACAAGTAGAGGTCAATCCTCAAACGATTGGCGCGTTGGAGCGAGGTGACCACTACCCCAGCTTGGATCTGGCATTTCGCATCTGCGCGGTGTTCGATCTCCCCGTTGAGGCGGTGTTCTCTCGCGAGGAATTCAAGCCCATGTCCTCTGCCCTATACCGAAAGGAAAGCTAACGATGCCAGCTATTCGGACTGAAAACGCAACACCGAACTTTTTCGAAAAGCTAGAAGCCCGGCGCGAAGCGAAGTACACAAAGCGTGTCGAGCAGATGTCAAGCTGGTTGCCCAAGTGGCGCAACCAGGCGGCGCGGCGGAAGCTGGTCATCGCATTCGAGGTATGCCTTGTGCTGATGCTGCTGAGCGGCATCGCGCTTCTCGGTAGTCTGACCGATATTTTCCCGGGCTGGTTTTCTCTGCTCTGGCCAGTGATTTCCCTCATCATGGTCGTCGTCTGGACCAGCCTCAACATCACAGTCGACATGGTTGACAGCGCACCGACCTCGCTACTGGACGAATACCAGCAGGAACAGATTCTGAACCTGCGGGGGCTGACATATCGCTGCTTCACCTACTTCGGCTTGGTGGCCTTCCTCGCTCTAGTTCTGGTGGGCACTTATGTTCTGAACGAACAACCTGCCTGGGGACACTACATTCCGTACAGCTTCGGAATCTTCGGGATTATCGCTTTCCTCTACATTTCCACGCTGCCCACCGTCGTCTACGCCTGGAATCTGCGCGACGACTAGTACGGGCTCAAAAACTCATATCCCTCCCCTGCCCTTTACTCCTCAATCTAAGGATCACCATGAATAGCCTCATTATTGACGGGCTTGAGAAGTCCTATGGAGACCTGCAGGTTCTCCGTGGCATGAGCTTCCAAGTTCACCCTGGAGAAATCTACGGCTTCGTCGGCTCTAACGGTGCCGGCAAGACCACCACCATGCGCATTGCCCTCGGCGTGCTGGCCACCGATAAAGGCGAAGTGCGCATCGGCAATACCCCGATGAATGACTCGCTGCGCCGCACGATTGGCTACATGCCAGAAGAACGCGGTCTCTACCCGAAGGCTGAGGTCCGCAAGCAGCTGATCTACTTTGCTCGCCTACACGGTGTGCCCACCAAGCGCGCGGAGTCCAACGCCGATAACTTGTTGGAGCGCCTCGGTCTCACTGAGCGCGCCAACGACAAGGTCGACACGCTCTCGCTCGGCAATCAGCAGCGCGTGCAGCTGGCAGCCTCCCTCGTCCACGACCCCGAGGTACTCGTCCTCGACGAGCCTTTCTCTGGCCTCGACCCCGTCGCGGTCAAGGTGATGAGCTCGGTCCTCAAAGAGTACGCCGACCGCGGCACCCCAATCGTGTTTTCCTCTCACCAGCTCGATCTCGTTGAGCGCATGTGTGACCGCGTCGGCATCATCCGCGACGGTCGCATGCTCGTGGAAGGCACCGTTGATGAGCTCCGAGCACGTGGCCCACGGGCTTTCGTCGTCAAGCTCGATAGCGCGTCCCAGGATTGGGCGACCTCCGTCGAGGGTGTGACAAGCGTGGAACGCGATGCCCACGGCGCCACCGTCGTTCACCTCGATTCCGACGCCCCAGCCGACACCGACCAGAAGCTACTGCACAGCGCAATGGCAGCGGGAACGGTCCGTTCGTTTGGACCTCTGCAAATTCCACTTACCGAGCTCTACCAGGAGGCCGTACAGCAATGAGCACCAACACTTACAACGCCTCAACGGCCGTCAAGACCGTTTTCGTCCGCGAACTCCGCGAGCATCTACTGAAGAAGAGCTCGCTAATCACGCTCATCATCATGGCAGTGGCAGTCGTCGGCGGTATCTTCGTTGCCGACTACATGACTTCCAAGTCCGATAATGACGCGGTCAAGATCGCGGTCGTCGGAGAAGCGCCGTTCGCGGACTCTCTCGCCGACGCCACCGCCGAAATGAAGGGTGCTGAAGGCGCGGATGCCGCAGCCGGCGCATTTGCCACGGCATCGCTGTCACCGTTGGAGATTACGTCCGCGGCAGACGACAAGGCCGCTCGCGCTGCCGTCACCGACGGCGATGCCGACGCCGCTCTCGTCCCCGACACCGCAGAAGGCAAGGAGGGCTCGTGGAAGCTGCTTGCCGACGACGCCCCATCCTGGCTAGCCCCAATGCTGCAGGAGTCGCTGCAGAAACAGAACGAAGCCATGCTGCTCAGCGAAAACGGAATCAACCCCGGCGAGTTTTTCTCCAAGACTCAAAGCGCAGCCGTGTCGGTGGAATCCCTGGATGAAGCAAAAGACGAGAAGATGCCTGCGATGCTCATCACGCTAATCGGTGTGATGGTCATGATGACCGCCATCCTCGTCTTCGGTGGCGCAGTGGCCACCAGCGTCATCGAGGAGAAGTCCTCCCGCGTCATCGAGATCATTCTCTCGACCGTTCGCCCGGCGCACCTGCTGGCTGGCAAGATCCTCGGCGCCGGTCTGGCTGGCATCATCATGATGAGCGTGCTGACCGCCAGCGCCGCAGTTGCCCTCATGATTACCGGATTGGCGGAGAGCTTCGATGTGCCGTGGTCCGCAGTCTGGCTGCTGGTCCCGTGCTTCATCCTCGGTTACTTCTTCTTCGCCGCGCTGTATGCAGCCTCCGCATCCTTGGTCAGCCGTATGGAAGATTTCCAGGGCGCACAGATGCCGGTACTAGTGTTCTCGCTGATCACGATGTATGTTCCGCTGTTTGGCTGGAGCAAGCTGGACTCTACCGTCATGCAGATTGCAGCGTGGATTCCACCGGTTTCCATCACCACTGCCCCGATGCAGTACGCCGTTGGCAACTTCTCCGCACTCCAGTTGGCGGCTTCGCTGCTAATCATGGTTGTGGGAGTAGCCGCAGTCATCGCACTCGCCGCCTGGATCTACCCGCGCAATGTCCTGCGCACCGGTGCCGCGGTCAGCTGGAAGAAGGCTCTGACAGCCAAGAGCTAGCCCCAGCCCTGCCCAAAAGAGCGTGACTCCTTCGGCCACGGTCACCTAAAACCGAATAATCGTCAATCGCGTAGTTTGCTCAGCGCACCTTATAGGCCTTTGCGCAGCGCACCTTATAGACCATGGTCCGCCGCAAACTGCGCGATTTTTCCTGTCTCGCCATAGGAGGTCTGCGCCCCCACGCCTGTCGCCGCATGAGCCGAGACCACCGCCGCAAGACGAGCTGCCGTCACCACATCATCGCCCGCGGCCAACGCGGTGAGGACCGTACCCATGTACGCATCACCGCAGCCCGTGGTGTCCACGACCTCGATGGGCAGCGCTGGAATGCGAGTGACTGCCACCTCGCTTTCCGACGTCCTCAAGACCGCAGACCCCTCCCCGCCAAGTGTGACAATGGCCGTGGAAATCCCGTGTTCGTCGGCAAGCGCGCGCCCAACCGCATCCCACTGACCGTGCTCGCAACCGGCGACCGCGCGCTCGGAGCCGATGATGGCTGCGAGTTCGTGCTCGTTGACAATGAGGACATCGACCAGCGCGAGCAGATCCTCACTGACCGCCCGAATCGGCGACAGGTTGAACACCACCGGCACACCCGCATCGTGGGCAATCTGTGCGGCGGCCAGGACAGCCTCATCACAAATCTCCAGACACAGACCGAGGCACCCAGCCCGCTGAATCTTGTCCGCATGACTGCGCACCATCTCAGCATCGACTTCACCATTGGCGCCAGCGGAGATGACAATGAAATTCTCCGCCGCATCATCAACGACAATCATGGCTGTACCAGTGGCAGAGTCGACGGTCTCAACTGCAGAGATGTCCACGTGAGCGTCGGTAAGCGCGTCGCGCAGCAACTGCGCATTGGGATCCGAACCGACCGCGCCGACCAGTTCCACGGCCGCGCCCAGTCTTCCAGCCGTCGCCGCCTGATTCGCCGACTTACCGCCCGGCAGAATGCGCAGAGGACTGCCCTCGATAGTCTCGCCACCATGCGGCAGGCGCTTCACGGTGACGGTCAGGTCTGCGTTGATGGAACCGACGACACATACGTTTGGCCTCTGTTCAGCCAGCTCGGTGAGGCGCTCAGTAATCGGCATTGGTTCGACTCCTCGGTAGTGCGGACACGTTTTTTCCGACAATAGCGCTACCCCTTTCCGCCCACCATCAACTAAGCCGGTTTACCCCTTGTTTACTACCGTGGAGGTATGGCTAGAATCAGCGCCCAACAAGTAATAGATACCGTCCTCGACCACGGAAGTTTCACCTCCTGGGACGGCGCGCCCGAGCATGGCAACATCGACGAGTCCTACCGCGGCACACTGTCCCGAGCCTCTGAGAAGACCGGTCTCGATGAGGCCGTTATCACCGGTGAAGGCACCGTCGGTGGCAAGCGCGTCGCCGTCATCTGTTCTGAGTTCGGCTTCCTCGGCGGTTCTATCGGCGCCGCAACCGCTCGTCGTATTATTCGCAGCATCGAGCGCGCGACTGCGGAGCAGCTGCCGCTGTTGCTCTCCCCGACCTCGGGTGGCACTCGCATGCAGGAGGGCACTGCGGCGTTCGCGCTCATGATCTCTATTACCACCGCAGTGGCGCGCCACAAGGATTCTCACTTGCCATTCCTGGTGTACCTGCGCAATCCCACCACCGGTGGTGTCATGGCGTCGTGGGGGTCGGCAGGCCACTTCACCTTCGCAGAGCCCGGCGCGCTTCTTGGCTTCCTCGGCCCGCGCGTCGTCGAGCTCGCTACCGGCGAACCCATGCCCGAAGGCGTTCAGACCTCCGAGAACCTGTTCAAGCAGGGCATTATCGACGGCATCATTCCGCTCGAAGGTCTGCGCGGCGCTGTCCGCCGCACCATCGACGTGCTTGCCGACGGAGACCCCAGCGAACCCACCCCACCGCCAGTAGCAGCCATTGATGGTCGCGATACCTGGGAAGCTATCCTGCGCACCCGCGATACTTCTCGTCCAGGTGGCGGCGACATTATCGATGCCCTTGTCGACTGCTCCGTGCCGATTTCCGGCACTGGCGATGGCCACAAGTCGCTGTCGGTTCGGGCTCGCCTGGCGCGGATTGGTGAGCGGCCGGTGATTCTGGTCGCCCAGGATCGCCATAATCAGCCACCCCTGGGCACGCATCCAATGGGTCCGGGTTCTCTGCGTTTTGCCCGCCGTGCGATGCGCATCGCGGAAAGCCTGAACATTCCGCTGGTCACGGTCATTGACACCCCAGGCGCTGAGTTGACCAAGGACGCCGAGGAAAATGCCATGGCCGGCGAGATTGCCCGCACCTTGACCACGCTGGTGAACTTGAAGGTTCCGACCGTGTCACTCATTCTCGGCCAGGGCTGCGGTGGCGGTGCGCTGGCCATGCTGCCCTCTGACCGCGTGCTGGTAATGCACGATGCTTGGATGTCTCCGTTGCCGCCGGAGGGTGCTTCGGCGATTATCTACCGAGACACCGAGCATGCCCCGGAAATGATGGAGGAGCAGGGCGTTGGCGCCGAGGCCATGCTGAAGACCGGGGTCATCGACGAGATTGTGGCCGAACCTGAGAATCCGGCCGAACTGCCCCGCCGTGCTCTGAGTGCTATCGAGCACGCCCTCTGGGAGCTGGAGAAGAATCCGGCTCGCGTTGGCCGTGAGCAGCGTTTCGACCACTACCGTCGCTTCGCGCTGGGTGAGTAAGGGGTCTGGGGGCTGGTGTGGGGCTGGTGTGGGGCTGGTTTGGGCCTTCAGCCCCCCACCCCAACCTCAGAAAGCAAGAAAGTGACTGAGTTTATGACACTTTTGGGCAATTTTTCACGCCTGAAGTGTCATAAACGCAGTCACTTTCTTCGCCGGAAATCCTGCAAACCGCCGACGGAGGGATGGGCAGGAACCGCGAAGCGGAGCGAAGCTCAGCCGGCCAACAGAGCTAGCATGCGGACTTCTACTTAACGTCCAACAGGTCGATGACGAAGACCAGGGTCTTACCAGACAGGAAGTGTCCTGCACCAGCCGGGCCGTAAGCTTTCTCCGGAGGGCAAATCAGCTCGCGACGACCGCCGACCTTCATGCCCGGAATGCCTTCCTGCCAACCGGCAATCAGGCCGTTCAGCGGGAACTCGATGGACTGGCCACGGTTCCAGGAAGAGTCGAACTCTTCACCGGTTTCGTAGTCAACACCCACGTAGTGGACCTCGACACGAGCACCCGGGGTGGCCTCCTTGCCGTCACCGACAGTGAGGTCGTTGATGACGAGTTCCGTCGGAGCCGGACCGGACTTAGCAGTGAGTTCTGGCTTGGACAAGACAATCTCCTATCACAGTTGGCTTTTTCACAGTTGGTATTCAGCCCAACGTAAATGGACCCAACTTAAATGGGGTTTCTTAGAATTCTAGGAAAAATAAAAGGCGCGTACCAACCTTTCGAAGGCTAGTACGCGCCTTTTCGCGTTTTCAACGCTGGACTTTTCTATGCTGAGTTACCTGCGAGGAACCCCCTACGCAGTAATCGCTAGAAACCTTAGCGCTGGTCGCGCGGAACGAAGTCACGCTCGGTCTCGCCGGTGTAAATCTGGCGAGGGCGGTTGATCTTCGATGCCGGGTCAGTGACCTGCTCGTTGAACTGAGCGATCCAGCCCGGGAGGCGGCCGATGGCGAACAGGACGGTGAAGAAGTCCGTCGGGAAGCCCATGGCGCGGTAAATCAGACCGGTGTAGAAGTCAACGTTCGGGTAGAGCTTGCGGGAGACGAAGTAGTCATCAGCCAGTGCAATCTCTTCCAGCTTCATAGCCAGATCCAGCAGCTCGTCGCCGCCGAGGTGCTGGAGCACCTCGTGAGCGGTCTTCTTAGCGATAGCTGCACGCGGGTCGTAGGACTTGTAGACGCGGTGACCGAAGCCCATCAGGCGGACGCCCGGCTCCTTGTTCTTCACGCGGTTCATGAACTCGGTTGCGTCGCCACCGTGGTTCTGCTGGATGTCCTCGAGCATCTCCAGAACAGCCTGGTTAGCGCCACCGTGCAGCGGGCCAGACAGAGCGTTGATACCAGCAGCGATGGAGACGAACATGGAAGCGCCGGAGGAAGCGACCATGCGGACGGTGGAGGTGGAGCAGTTCTGCTCGTGGTCAGCGTGCAGGATGAGCAGCTTGTCCAGAGCGTCAACCACTACCGGATCAACCTCGTAGTCAGCGGTCGGGTAACCGAACATCATGCGCAGGAAGTTCTCGCGAGCGTTCAGGTTGTTGTCCGGGTACATGTACGGCTCACCCTTGGATGCGCGGTAAGCGTATGCAGCCAGCATCGGGACCTTAGCCATCAGGCGAACCGCAGCCAGGTTGCGCTGCTCTTCGTTCAGCGGATCCAGCTCGTCCTGGTAGTAGGAAGCCAGGATGTTGACCGAGGAAGCCAGGGTCTGCATCGGGTGTGCGCCACGCGGGAAGATGCTGAATGCGCGACGGAAGTCCTCGTCCAGCAGGGTGTGGTGACGAATGTCGTGGTTGAACTGCGCAAGCTCTTCCTCAGACGGAAGGTGGCCGTGAATCAGCAGGTAGGAAACCTCGTTGAAGGTAGCCTTCTCAGCCAGCTGCTCAATCGGGTAACCGCGGTAGCGCAGGATGCCGTTACCGCCGTCGATGTAAGTGATCTTGGACTCGGTAGAACCGGTGGCGGTGTAGCCCGGGTCGAAGGTGGTCAGTCCAGTTTCCTGGAGCATCTTGCCCAGTGCGATACCGTCGTTACCCTCGGTTGCCTTGACGATGTCCATCTCGAACTCGCCGCCCGGGTAGTGGAGTACAGCCTTGCCGTCTTTAGTAGCCACAACTTCCCTTTCACAGAAAAATTCTTCTTAACGACTCCAGAGTGCGGGGGAAGCAGGCACAGCGGAAAACAGCATGCTGCCTCCCAACTCCACGCCACCCCTTCGGGGTCGCATTGTTTTCAATGATTCAATTATGCGCGACATTTGCGTTCCATTGCATCTTGCTCAGTGAAAAAAGTTTGCTTAGTTCACATCGACCGTGTCGTAACCATAAAGAGCCGACACCTGCAGTGGATTAGAACACACAATATCAAAGAGTGTGAGCAGTGCAACACCCTCTACCCCATTCGGGCAGCCTGGGCTTACCCAATCTTGACCCTTCTTCACCCCGAAATGCAAATGGAAAAAACGGGTTTATTACGTTGTCACTGCTCATTTACTAACCAGGAGGTCAGGAGCCCATTCAACAGCCAATGTCTTTAAAAGTTCAAAAGCCACCGAGCCGACGCCCGAAAACACATCGACTTAATCCACAATTATCCACCCCTCGCCGCCCGCCCGAGGCCCCACACCGCCAAGTTTTCAGCACCAACAAAACTGGAAAAAATTCTTCGCAAACTTTGCAAATACGCCAATCCACCCTGTTTTGTTATGCAAAGTACGGAAGCGGGGGCAATTGAACCCCACCCTTTTGCTATAAGTACCCCCGATTACCGCTAGAGTTTGAAGACAACGGCTGTATATCAAGCTTCACTTTGAATGCACTTTGAAAGGTTGCGCCTCATATGAGCGATCAATTCCCAGTCCTCCCTGAAGAGTTCCAGCCCGGCGACGGCCGCTTTGGTTGCGGTCCGTCGAAGGTTCGCCCGGCACAGATTCAGGCAATCGTTGACGGCGGTACCTCTATCATGGGTACCTCCCACCGTCAGCCGGCAGTGAAGAACGTTGTTGGTGAGGTTCGCGAGGGTCTGGCTGAGCTCTTCCAGCTTCCGGACGGCTACGAGATTGTCCTGTCCCTCGGCGGCGCAACCGCTTTCTGGGATGCTGCTACCTTTGGGCTCATCGAGAAGAAGTCCGCTCACCTGACTTACGGTGAGTTCTCCTCCAAGTTTGCCAAGGCCTCCAAGATGGCTCCGTGGCTCGACGCTCCGCAGATCATCGAAGCAGAGCCGGGTTCCGCACCTGAGGTTGTCGCTGGCGAAGAGGGCGTTGACCTTATTAGTTGGGCTCACAACGAGACCTCCACCGGCACCATGGTTCCGGTCACCCGCCCGGCAGGCTCCGAGGGCCAGCTCGTGGCTATCGATGCCACCTCCGGTGCCGGCGGCCTCCCGGTCGACATGTCCCAGGCTGACGTCTACTACTTCTCCCCGCAGAAGTGCTTCGCTTCTGACGGCGGCATCTGGTTGGCTGCAATGTCCCCGGCTGCCATCGATCGTATTGAGAAGATCAATTCTTCCGACCGCTTCATCCCGGCTTTCCTGAACCTGCAGACTGCCGTTGATAACTCCCGCAAGAACCAGACCTACAACACCCCGGCCGTCGGCACTTTGCTGATGCTGGCTGATCAGGTCAAGTGGATGAACGCCAACGGCGGCCTCGACGGCATGGTTGCCCGCACCACCGAGTCCTCCTCCCACCTCTACAACTGGGCTGAGAACCGCGCGGAGGCAACTCCGTTCGTCACCGATGCTGCAAAGCGCTCGCTGGTCGTCGGCACCATCGACTTCGAGGACAACATCGACGCCGCACAGATTGCCAAGGTTCTGCGCGCCAACGGCATCCTCGACATCGAGCCGTACCGCAAGCTGGGCCGCAACCAGCTGCGCATCGGTATGTTCCCGGCCATCGACCCGGAGGACATCCGTCGTCTGACTGGCGCTATCGACTGGGTTCTGGACAACGGCTACGCTGCAAAGTAACAGCCAAATACCGGCCTCAGCCGCATAACTCCCGCGCCACGCGCAAGGGCATTGCCCCATTTGTCCGTGACGCGGGAGTTTTGTCGTTTACCATGATTAGTGAGCATTACTTATAACGTCGACCAACAAGGAGGTTCTCGCATGAGGGAGCTGAAGCCCGTTCTGGACGGCGATGTGACCGATTCACTGATTCTCGTTCCCGCCGATATCACCGAGCAGGAACGGCAGGAGGGACTTCGCTTCACGCTGCCTCTCGACGAGAACCTGCGCACTTTCCTGGTCGAGCACTTCGAGCTCGCCGATGCCGCCGGTTCCCCTGCTGCAGCTGATTCCGCATCGCTTGCCGACGGATCCAGCGCCGCCACCGCCACTGCCAGCGGTAGCTCTGGGGAGAGTGCTACCGCAGAGAGGGGCTCCACCGACGGAAGTTCCACTAGTGGCAGCACAGCGGAAGCCACCACCGCAAGCGGCGACGCGGCCGAAGGCAGCGAGGCGGCCGGCAACTCCGCTACGGCAGGCGGGGCACCGAAGAAGACTCCAACGGCGCCGAAGCCTGTTCTGGAAGAGCCTCGCGTAGTTTTGTCGCCGCGCGAAATTCAGGACCGCATTCGCAGCGGCCAAACGGTGGAGGAGCTCATTGAGTACAGCGGCATGCAGCCGCGCAAGATTGAGTCCTTCGCCTACCCGGTGCTTGCAGAGCGCGCACGTATTGCGGAGCTCGGCAAGCAGTCGAAGCCACGTCGCATTGATGGCCCGGCCAAGTTGTCCCTGTGGGAGATTCTCGCCACCGCTTTTGCCGCCCGTGGCCAGGAACTCGCCGATGCCTCGTGGGACGCCTACCGCGACCCGAGTGGACAGTGGATTGTGACGGTTACTTGGAATGTCGGCCACACCACCAACGTAGCTGAGTGGAGTTACCAGGCGGAGGGACTTTCCGCACTCACCATTGCTCGCAATGAGCTGGCAGCAGAGCTGATTGACCCCGACTTTGCCCGCCGCAACCGAGACTTGGCTCCGCAGGCCAATCGAGCTGCCGATACCGCGGATACCTCTGAGATGCCAGCCGCATGGCAGTCTTCGGCGGAGCCGCAGCGAGGCCACGGGGAGCAGGATGTTCCGTCGCAAAGCGATGCCGCCGACGACGATGTTGACGAGGCGGAGTTCTTGCAGCACCCGGACGCGGAGCAGCCGAAGCGCAAGAAGAAGACTGTCATGCCGTCGTGGGAGGATGTGCTACTCGGCGTACGTCCGAACGGCCCGAAGAAGTAGGAGTTTCCCTCGACAATGAGCTCCATGACCAGTGGCAACGCTTCTGATTTCGAATTCTCCGCGATTCGCCGCGGTGTAGTCACGATTTGGTTTATCAGCACCAATGACCCTGCTGCGACCCTGGAGACAGGTGTTCAGCATGACCGCGGTTTCGGGCGTCGTTTCCTAGCTCTCTATGACTCGACGTTGCCGGTAACACCGATTGGTGATTTCCCGCTCAACCGCTCGGCGGAAACCGGTGACGGTGAATACTACATCGGTGGATTTGAGGGCGTTGCCGTACTGCAGACGGTTCTCGATGATGTCTCGCAGCTGTCCAAGCTGTCGCCTCGTCTGCGCCAGGAGATTGCCGCCACGGACGTCTACGCGAGTGTGTCGAATAAATCCACGGGCTTCGGTGCCTTTGCGCATTGGCACGATGGTGAGCTCAAGCGTGCTTTCTCCGCTACTCGCTACCGCACACTGGAAGACATCGGTCTTCCCTGCCCCGCAGAGGGCAGCTTCTGGGCGGGCAAGCACCGCCCGCTGCCCGACGCTTTCGAAGATACGGGTTCACGTCCACGCGAGGGGGTCGGTTTGCCGTTCGTTCCGGCAGAGCTTGCCGACGCCGTCATCACCGACTGGCTCGGATTCGACCCGCATTCGCCCGCTACCGATATCCCTGTTAGTGGTTTTGCGGTGGATGGCCGTCGTGCGGCTCCCGGGGCTTCGTATTCGACGTCTCGTAGTCCACGCGGGCTAATGGGTGAGCCGGGTTCGTCCGAGTCTGGCGCAGAGCTTGACCGCGCCTACGACGACTACGAAGTTCACAACGCAGAGCCGAACCGAGACTTTCTGGAGGAGCTCAGTCGCTTTGGGGCTAAGGCCAAGAACTTCGCTGGCCGCACCTGGCAGCGGGCGCGAGGCAAGTTCGGGAAATAGTTTCTACCGCCCTGCGCGCTGCGACTGAACGCGCAGTCGCTCGTAGAACGCGATCGCCGCGGAGGTAGCCACATTCAGGCTGTCAGTTCCCGGTGACATGGGAATGCGAGCACGCACATCGGTGGCTGCCATCGCGTGCTCGGTAAGCCCCTGTCCCTCAGCGCCAACGAGAATCGCGACCTTGTCCGTGTCCATGGCATCCCACAGGTCCACCGTGCCCGCAGGGGTCATGGACACCACGCGGAAGCCCTGCTCTTTGAGCTGGTCCAGGCTTCGCTGCCAGGTGGTCGTAGTACCGGGCAGAGTCGCAAATGGGACTGTCAGCACATGCCCCATGGAAACGCGCACACTGCGGCGATACAGCGGATCGGCGCAGGCCGCGCCGAAGACGACCCCATCCACGCCCATGCCCGCCGCGTTACGGAACAGGGCTCCGATGTTCTCGTGGTCGCCGACGCCCTCCATCACGGCCAAGGTGGTGGCTCCGCTCAGAACTTGGTCCACCGATAGCTCCGGCGCGCGGTCAGCGGTGGCCAGAAGGCCGCGGTGAAGATCAAATCCGGCCGCTGCGGCCAGAACCTCGCGGTCGAGTTCAAACCAGGGCACCGTTTCCGCAATAACGGCCTCGCTCGCGGTCAGTCCGTCGGCAAGCGATGCGAGCTTCTGGCGAGTACCAAAGACTGCGCGGAGCGGAAAGCGTGAGCGCACTAACCGCGGCACAATGAGCGTGCCTTCGGCGATGACCAGCCCCTTCCCACCGGGCAAATCGGGGCGGGAATCGGACTTGTTGAGGTTGCGGATGTCATCGAGACGGCTGTCGGCGGGATCGTCGACGACGATGGGCGCAAAGCGTTCGAGGAATGTGGTGGTACTCATGGAAACTCTTTAGCCGCCCAGCAGAGCGGTGAACGGATCGGCGGCGAAGTAGATGATGAACAGGCCGGAGACAATCCACATCAGCGGATGTACGGACTTGGCACGACCCGAGAAGATAGCCATCGCAGCAAAGGTGATGAAACCGATGCCGATACCATTTGCAATCGAGTAGGTAAACGGCATGGTGACAATAGTCAAAAATGCCGGCAGTGCGATGTCGAAACGGGTGAAATCAATCTCGGTGATCTGCCCGATCATCATGGCACCGACGATGACCAGCACTGGCGCGGCAGCCTCGATGGGCACGATTTCATAGAGCGGGGTGAAAAACATCGCTGCCAGAAAGAGGATGCCGGTGACAATGTTGGCAAGGCCAGTGCGTGCACCATCGGCGATGCCCGCTGCGGAATCCACAAAGACGGTGTTCGACGAGGAGCTGACTGCACCACCGACAATGGCACCGGTGCCTTCGACAACCAGTGCGCGCTTCATGTCCGGCAGCACACCGTCTTCATCGACAAGTGCGGCCTGCTTGCCCAGACCAGTCATCGTGCCCATGGCATCGAAGAAGTTCGCCAGGACCAAGGTAAACAGCAGCATGGTGGCGCTGAGGGCACCGACGCGGGCAAAGGATCCGAAAAGATCCACAGCTCCAACGAGGGACAAGTCCGGCATGCCGCCTACGCGGTCCGGCAGAGTCGGTACCGCGAGATTCCAACCGGTCGGCACTGGCTTGCCATCAGCGAAGGAGGGGCCCGCATCCGTCAAGGCCTCGACTGCGAGCGCAATGATGGTATTCAGCACGATGCCGATGAACAGGCCACCTGGAATATTGCGGACAACCATGATGCCGCAGATAATCAGCCCGAGGACGAACACGGCGGTCGGCCACGAGGCAATCTGACCATTGATGCCGAGCTGCACCGGGACAGTCGTGTCAGCGGCATCGGGAATACGGCGAACCAGGCCACCGTCGACCAGACCAATCATGGCAATAAATAGGCCGATACCCACACTCATCGCGGCCTTCATATCGGACGGAATCGCGTGGAAGACAGCTGTGCGGAATCCGGTCAGCGCCAGCAGCACGATAATCACGCCGTCCAGCACGACCAGGCCCATCGCTTCTTCCCAGGCCAGTCCCTCGTTAGCAACGAATGTCACGGCAACCAGGGTGTTGATGCCCAGGCCCGTCGCAATGCCGAAGGGGTACTTGGCAAAGAGACCAAAAGTAATGGTCATGACACCCGCGGCGAGCGCAGTGACAGCGGCGACCTGTGGTATCCCCAGGCTATTGCCGTTGACATCCTCGATATTGCCGAGGATCAGCGGGTTGAGCAGAATGATGTAGGCCATCGCGAAGAAGGTCACTACGCCACCGCGAATCTCGGTCACGGTCGTCGAACCGCGCTCCGTGATGTGAAAATAGCGGTCCACTGCCGAAAGATGGCTCCCCTTCCGTGCAGGCTTGGAGTCCTTCGCCTCATCTGAGGATGTTGCAGAGGTGGACGTACCTTTGTCCATTTTTTATGCCTCTCTAGAGTCTCTTTACTATCCGTGTCAGAGCGGAATTTTTGTGCCGAAATCCGTAACGGTGCAGTCTCTGGGGCCACAGTGGCGTCGAAACTGCACCTTCTCCGTCATCGCGTTTGCCTAGGTGGAAAGCTACAGGTGGGAATCCTGGTAGGGTTCCGCCACCGGTGCACCCTGCCCCGTTACTTCCGGGATAGCTGAGTGAGCACCGCAGCCGTGGTCAAAGCTTACGGCCGTGGCATCGAATGTCCATTCGTTAACGCACACGCCCCAGTTCTTACCGAGCGGACCGGTCAGCGGGACCATAAAGGCGCAGGTTCGGCAGCGGTGCAATGCTTCCCGAGCAAAGTCACTCTCGGGGCCGGTATCGCCCTCTTCCCAACGCTGCTCGGTGTCTTCCACACCACGCGCCGACAAGGTGCGGGTCTGCAAGTCATCGCCGTCGAGTCGCTCATCTCCCACTGCAGCCGGCAACAAATCGCGCGGACCGAGGTCACCGGGGCGCAGCCGCTCCTCGTAGGGCACCCATTCAGGCGCCTGCAGCGCGGTTTCGCCAGGGACAAGAGCCACTTCACTGACCGTCGCCTGTTGAGTGCCCGGCGCGCACGCGACCACCACATGCCACTCCCAGCCCCTGTATCCGGGCAGGTCAGCCGCAAAACGATGCACCGCAACGCCCTCGCCTACGACACTTACACCGGTGTGCGCGCCGGCAGGCCCCTCCCCGAGCTCTTCAATCGCGGTACGGGCAGTGTCGACCGCCTGGTGATTCATCACCTTCCCCCGTCGGCGGCTGTTTCGGGAACGTCGTCGATTTTCAGTCACGTTTCCTATCCTAGAGTGAAGCTATGGACAGATTCCCGTCGGGCGACGCAAAACCCGCCCGCACCTTCCACTCATCACGCTTTACGACGGCCCGAGCTGCCATCCTCTCCGTGGCAACTGCCGCCCTATTGGCCGGTTGTGCGGCTGAAACTGGTTCAGGTGGCAATCACTCAGGCGAGGCCACTACTAGTAGAGCTAGTGCCGGCTCGAACTCCGGCACCGCCCCAAGGTCGACTTCAGCATCGGTTAATCCCTCCGAACTGGTCGGTGCCGATAAGGTGCCGGGGCTCGGTGACGTTCCGACACTGAAACTGGCCATCGAGCAGTCCTATCCTGTCTCGGCTCCACCACTTCCCACGGAGAAGAACGTCGCTGCGCCTTTTGTCCAGGGCCTTGAGTTCGAACCCGATGGCTCTTTGTTGATGGGCACCGGCCTCTACGGCGAGTCCCAGATTTACCGATTACCGCAGTGGCTCGACAACTCTGCAGCCGAGCCGACCAACGTGGAAGATTTACAGCCTGAACTCTTCGGCGAGGGGATTACCCGTCATGGAGATACCGTGTGGCAGCTGACGTGGAAGGAAGGACGCGCCATTGAACGCGACGCGGCTACTCTCAAGCAGCGTCGCGAGGTTCCCTTCGACACCGAAGGCTGGGGCGCGTGCTCCTTCGAGGACACCATCGTGACCTCCGACGGCAGTGGCACCCTCACTTTCCGCGCCCCCGATGACCTCTCTTCCCAGCGTCAACTGCCCGTCACTGCAGCAGGTACAGAGACAACGTGGCTCAACGAACTCGAGTGCGTCACTGTCGACACCGACATAGCCCCGGACGCAGCTCCGGACGAAGCACCAGCGGACACGAGCGATTCAAACAACCAGAGCAACGCGGACGGACCAAACTCCCCGCAATCGCACCGCGAGATTTGGGCCAACGTCTGGCAGAGTCCATTCATCTACCGCATCAACCCGGAAGACGGAAAGGTCACAGGCATCGTCGATGCCACCGAGCTCTTCCGCGACTTGTACGCGCAGCTCTCCCCGGCAGAGCAAAACAGTATTGATGTGCTCAACGGCATTGCTCTATTGCCGGATTCTTCCTCTACCTCCCCCAATGGCCCCCGCCAGTTCCTGCTCACAGGGAAGAAATGGCCCACGGCCTACCGTGTTACCGTGAGTGAATAGCAGTATCTAGCCCGAGAACGGCTAGTGTGACTGAACGTAGCTTCAATTCCGTTACGAATGTCGGGAAGTGAGAGTTGATGGGATCGAGTAGGCGCCGCTGGCAACAGAATAGTAAGGCGTTCATGGTTGTCGGCGCTATTGTCGTGGTGGGTCTTGTCGTCACCGGCATTGTCCTTGCCGTCAATAAGTGGACCAACCAGGCAATCGACGACCCGCACGCGCTGTCCATCGAGGTCATTCAGGACGGCGAAACCACAGAGGTTCTTCCCTACCGTGTCTGCGACCTCTTTGAGAAGAATGCCTGCACCACGACTGAGGCCAACGCCGCCAAGATCTCCCTGGGCGAGCAGGAGACAGCTGAGGTTAACGTCGGCTCCACTGTTGGCTCTAACTCTTGGACTCTGCAGCGTTTCTTCTCCGACGATGCGGTCAACTCCACCTCTCGCAAGGATCCGGGCGAAGCCACGACCGAGACCATCGCCGGCTCCGCAGCTGTTGCCGGCAAACGCACCCCACTCGGGGTCGTGGAGGTTTCCACCGCGCTCATCGGAAAGAACTCCGAGGGTGAAGAGACCACCTACGGTATTACTTGGTCGATCGTCAACGAACAGTCGTAAAGCACAGCAAAACGCCCGCTCACTGAGGTTATCCACCTTCGTGAGCGGGCGTTTTTCACATCTTCTACCGACTTACGAGTCCAGCTCGCGCGCGACCGCACGCAGGACTTCAGCCATCTGGTGGCCGTCCTTACGCTCCGGGTAACGCCCGGCGCGCAGGTCACGCTGCACCGTCGACTCCAGCATGGAAATCATGTCCGAAATCATGCCGTTGAGATCGCTGGGGCTGTGCTTCTTTGCTTGACGACGGGCTCCTGCGCCCCCACCTGCCCCGCCACGGCGGTGACGGGCACCGCGCGGTCCCTCGTCGAGCACCTTGATCCGGAGAGCCTGCGGGCCTGGGCGGCCGTCAGCGTAGTCGTACTCCAGGCGCTGACCAGTTACGAGTTCTTCCACACCTTTCGGCAGCACGTTCTTGCCGATGTAGACATCTTCACCGTCCGGATTCGAAACGAAGCCAAAACCGCGATCCTTGTCGTACCACCTGACCTTACCGATGGGCACTTTCCACCTAACCTTCCCGTGCCCTGTGACTGGGGGCACTCAACCTCGTTCCCCCTTGTGCAGCGGTGACTGCCCTTCGGGGTCTTCGGATCGGAGATGCAATTCTTCCGCATTTGCCACCGTCCTCGCACGCACAAACGGCCAGAGTTAGAGGCTCGCTCGCGGCGAGCCTGGCCAGACAGGATCGCGAGGATATGCCGGGCCGGGCGCTGTCTTAATGGTGTTCCTTTAATTAAGGTGCGACCAAAACAGGACGCACTCCAACGGGGAACACATTATTTATTACTGCTTACTAGTGCGAAGTGGCGGCAGCGGTAGCGGCGTGCATGTGCACGTCACCTCCGATTACCTAAAGAACTCAATTATACCCATAGATGGAGACATAAAGGGAAGACGGATTTGAGTGAAGCGAGCACGCTCGCGGATTGACACACCGAGACGGTAACTAACTGCCAGCGTTGGTTCTTTATGGCTATCTCTTATGACCTCTTTTCAAGTACCGGAGACGCGCCAAAACAGGAAAAATAACAAGACGATAACGTGAGCTTTATCACATTTTGAAGTTTTAACTTACACAACACCAATAACAGTCACGTCTCTTACCTGCAGTTTCACCTACTTTTATGCATATTTCCCACCTGCGCTCAAAATTAAGAATCCGGCGATTCGCGTGACTATTTCGTTATCAACCGCTACGGTGTGCAATCGACGCGTTTAACGGACGAAGTCGCATAGATCGCCTTCATCTCACTCCAGTGCGATGACATCGGCCCGTTATCAATAACGTGAAGAACTTTCCATAAGAGTGAGATGGGGTTGCATTAGCCCCACTGGCGCCACAAAGAAAATCGACGAAAAGGAAATTTTCATATGGCTCGCCACGCAGCTAAGACCAACACCTTCGCTTCCACTTCGGCAAAGGTTGCACTGACCGGCGCAATCCTCGGTGCCGGTGCCGCTATCTTCGCACCGACCGCTTCTGCAGCTCCGGACTCCGACTGGGACCGCCTGGCACAGTGTGAGTCCGGCGGCAACTGGCACATCAACACCGGAAACGGCTACTACGGCGGTCTGCAGTTCTCCGCAAGCACCTGGAACGCTTTCGGTGGTAACGAGTTCGCTTCGACCGCTGATCAGGCTTCCCGCGAGCAGCAGATTTACGTTGCTGAGAAGGTCCTGGCTCAGCAGGGTTGGGGCGCATGGCCGGCTTGCTCCGCAAGCCTGGGTCTCTCCTCCGGCCCGACCGATCGTCCGCACCCGAGCCAGGGCTCCGCTCCTGTTCGCGCACAGGCCGCTCCGGCAGCTGCTGCTTCCGACTCCAAGACTGACCTGGTTCAGCAGTTCGCTGACCGCCTGTCCAACGTCGACAGCCTGTCCGACGCTCAGGCACTCATCGCTGAGTTCCGTGCACTGACCGGCGAGGTTGAGCTCCCGCAGGAACTGGTCGCAGCCATTCCGTTCGACCTGTCGAAGCTGCAGGGTCTGATTTAAGACTTTCGAGCTAGCCAGCTCATCACAGTAGCCCCGAGGGTAATCCCCTCGGGGCTACTTTTTGCCTTCCGCAGATTGGCGGTGCCGACCCAACGCGAGTTAGTGACTGCGTGAGTTACTGCTTGCGTTTATGGCTGGCGACCGCCTGCCAACGCGAGTTAGTGACTGCGT
>NZ_JVIP01000010.1:0-817 GCF_001076435.1 Corynebacterium sp. 401_CJEI | reverse complement strand
TTCATCCGCTCATTGCTACCTCGCTGCCACGGCGAATGCGGATCGGCGAAAAACACCTGGATATTCTCCGCGACAGAAAACTCCGTGTGTTTGGCAAACTCCACTCCCTGATCCCAGGTCAACGTCGAAATCGTGGTGTCCATCGACTCTTTGAGCCGACGAATCATCCGTACCATCACCTCATTGACACTGGCGGCAGTATGGTCAGTGCCGAGTCTGCCGAGCAGCACAAACCTGCTGCGGCGTTCCACCAACGTCGCTAAAGCACTGGTGCCATCTGCGCCAATAATCAAATCGCCTTCCCAATGACCGGGTACCGCACGATCATTGGCTTCGGCTGGGCGAAGTGAAATATTGGCATCATGAGTCCAGCGTTTTCCACGTGGCTTGGGCACCCCTGCGAGAAGCGAGCGGGGTTTACGCCCTGGCCGGGTAGTCCGGCAGGACTTTTCAAACACAAGTTCTTTGCGCAAGCTGCCTGCCCCTTGTACGTAAAGGGCCTGGTAAATCGACTCGTGGCTAATAGTCATGGACGTATTATCACCCCACAGTGCAGCCAACCTGCCACTGGCCTGACGCGGCGAGGCGCCACGGTTGAGCAGATTGACAACCTGGGCGCGCAAAAATCGATTGTCATCGAGTTTGCGCGGCTTTGGACGAGCAAGACGCCCGCGGCTGGCCTGATCAGCGTGATAGGCATCGTAGATACCATCGACGCTGTTGCGTGCGATTTCACGACTGATAGTGGATTGACTACGACAGACTATCTGGGCGATACGCCGGTGCGAATGACCTGCCCGCAGGCAATCGGCAATAA